>NZ_FNEL01000032.1 GCF_900100125.1 Dolosicoccus paucivorans
CTTGAGTTGTAAAGTTAAATGCAACACTTTCTGTTACATGATTCGATGAACTTAAAATCTCTTTACTTCTTCCCCTAGGAGAAGAAAAATTTTAAATACGACATTGTTGAAAATACTCTTCTGATGAACGTAGTCCTATCACTTCTCTAATCCTTTTATTGATTGCCTGAGTGGCTTGATCGATATCCATTTCTGAAAAAAGATGGATGGATTTTCCTTTAGGGATGAATTCCCTCAATAGTTTATTGAAGTTTTCGTTTGAGCCCCGTTCCCAGGATGCGTAGGCATGACAAAAATATACGTCTGTATTGAGTTCAGACATTAAGGAGAATTCAGAACCATTATCAAAAGTTATTGAAGCAAATAGGTTAGGGTTATCTGCTAGAATCTCTTCAAAGGCATTTTTAACCGTTTGACTTTTATAGTCGCTGATTTTCTTAGTAATGGCATAGCGTGTTTTTCTCTCTACCAAGGTAATGATTGCCGGTTCATTTTTCGTTTTCTTCCCTTTAACCAGATCAGCTTCCCAGTGTCCAAATGTTTCTCTTGATAAGACGTCCTCTGGACGATCGGTGATACTGGTACCTAGGATTCTTTTGTTTTTGCCCTTAGGGTTACTATGCTGGTTTTTTCTTGGTTTCAGACGATACATGACAGGCAAGTCATGTGGTTTGATAGACAAAAGACCTTGGCGTATATAAGAATAGACGGTTTTAAACGTTGGTATATTCTCTACAGGATGCTTTTTTCTATAAAGAGCTATAAATGTCTTTATGTTGTAGAGTCGCTGTTTACCTTTAAACAATCCTTTAGTGAAGGCATCCTCCAGCGCAGAGAAGAAAGCGCTCGAGAAAGAAACAATCTTTTTGCGGACACACTTTAAACGTCTATTTTCATAAACAGATTGACCGGAATCTGAGTAGTACACAGAGACTTTCTTATTATAGCCATTAATCTGCTTGATCTGTTCTACAGTGCCCCGATTAATTTCTCTATGGATTGTGGAGCGGTTACGTCCAAGGCGTCTGCCTATCTCTGCTTTACTAACATCTTCATTTAACCATTTTTCTATTAGCTGTCTTTCTTTAAAGTCTAAATGAGTAAATGATCGGTTCTGATTTGTGTTATAATTATTTGTGGACATGAAGATTCTCCTTTGCTTATTTTGTGGTGATTTAAGTATAACGAATCTTCATGTCTTTTTGTATTTCAGAAATTACTGAGTGTTGCAATTCATTTTACAACACACCATTTATATCTTTTATATTTAACCAAATAAAAAAACACTCCTTACTAGGGTATTTAGTAAGGAGTGTTTCAATAAGAAATTGATTAAAATTCAATGGTTTAGTGATTAGCTAAGAATTTTAGTTACAACACCAGCACCAACAGTACGTCCACCTTCACGGATTGAGAAGTTTGTACCGTCTTCAATCGCAACTGGGTGAATTAATTCTACTGTAATTGTAACGTTGTCACCAGGCATAACCATTTCTGTACCTTCTGGTAAGTTGATTACACCAGTAACGTCTGTTGTACGGAAGTAGAATTGTGGGCGGTAGTTACCGAAGAATGGAGTATGACGTCCACCTTCTTCTTTAGATAATACGTAGATCTCTGCTTCGAATTTAGTATGAGCAGTGATTGAACCTGGCTCAGCTAATACTTGACCACGCTCAATGTCATCACGTGACACACCACGTAATAATGCACCGATGTTATCTCCAGCTTCTGCTTGGTCTAATAACTTACGGAACATTTCAACACCAGTAACTGTAGTTTTAGCTACTTTGTCAGCGATACCAACGATTTCAACTTCGTCACCAACTTTAACAACACCACGCTCAACACGTCCTGTTGCTACAGTACCACGACCTGAAATTGAGAATACGTCCTCAACTGGCATCATGAATGGCTTGTCTGTATCACGTTCTGGTTCTGGAATATACTCATCAACAGCGTTCATTAATTCCATGATTTTTTCTTCGTATTCTGCTTCACCTTCTAAAGCTTTTAATGCAGAACCTGCGATAACTGGAATGTCATCACCTGGATAGTCGTATTCTGAGAATAAGTCACGAACTTCCATTTCAACTAATTCAACTAATTCTTCGTCATCAACCATGTCCATTTTGTTTAAGAATACTACGAAATATGGAACACCAACTTGACGAGATAATAGGATGTGCTCACGAGTTTGTGGCATTGGTCCGTCAGCAGCAGATACTACTAAGATCGCACCGTCCATTTGAGCAGCACCAGTAATCATGTTTTTAACGTAGTCCGCGTGTCCTGGAGCGTCGATATGCGCATAGTGACGTTTGTCAGTTTCATACTCGATGTGTGAAGTATTAATTGTGATTCCACGCTCTTTTTCTTCTGGCGCGTTGTCAATTTGTGCATAGTCTTGTGCTTCACCGAAACCGCGACGTGATAATACTGTTGCGATAGCAGCTGATAAAGTTGTTTTACCGTGGTCAACGTGTCCTAAAGTACCAATGTTGACGTGCGGTTTTGTACGTTCGAATTTTTCTCTTGCCATTTTTACAAATTCCCCCTAATTAAATTTACGATTTAATTTCATAGATTCGGAGTGAACCTTATCTATACATATTGAATTATACCAAAGATTAGAAGCTAATTTCAATGTTTAGCTTCATAATCTTTAGTTTTCATCTTATCTACTAGAGATAAGATTATGCATTACCACCTGATTTAGCGATAATTTCTTCTTGAATTGATTTTGGAACATCTTCATAGTGGCTAAATTGCATTGAGAACGTTCCACGTCCTTGTGTAGAAGAACGTAATGTTGTTGCGTAACCAAACATTTCAGATAATGGAATGAATGATTTAACAACTTGTGCGTTACCACGTTGCTCTGTACCTTCGATACGTCCACGACGTGAGTTAACGTGCCCCATTAAATCTCCTAAATACTCTTCAGGAGCGATAATTTCAACAGCCATCATTGGCTCTAAAATTACTGGGTTAGCTACTTTTGCAGCTTCACGTAATGCTAATGATGCCGCAACCTTGAAGGCAGTCTCAGAGGAGTCAACATCGTGGTATGATCCATCGTGTAGACGTGCTTTAATGTCTACTAATGGGTAACCAGCTAAGACACCATTTTCTAAAGCGTCTTTCAATCCGGCTTCAACAGCTGGGATGTATTCACGAGGAACAACCCCACCAACGATCGCATCTTCGAATTCAAATCCAGCACCTTCTTCGTTAGGTGAGAATTCGATAACAACGTGACCATATTGTCCTTTACCACCTGATTGACGAACGAATTTACCTTCAACGTCTGCGGTTCCTCTAAATGTCTCACGGTAAGAAACTTGAGGTGCACCAACAGTCGCTTCAACTTTAAATTCACGTTTCAAGCGGTCAACGATAACGTCTAAGTGTAACTCACCCATACCTGCGATAATTGTCTCACCAGTTTCTTGGTCAGTTGTCGCACGGAAAGTTGGGTCTTCTTCAGCTAATTTAGCTAAAGCAAGTGACATCTTATCTTGGTCACCTTTTGAGTTTGGCTCAATCGCTACGTTAATAACTGGCTCTGGGAACTCCATTGACTCTAAGATAACTAAATTCTTCTCGTCACATAGTGTATCTCCCGTTGCAGTGTGACGTAAACCAACAGCCGCTGCAATATCTCCAGAGAATACTTCTGGAATTTCTTCACGGTGGTTAGCGTGCATTTGTAAAATACGTCCAATACGCTCACGCTCATCTTTAGTAGCGTTCTTAACGTATGAACCCGCTTCTAATGTTCCTGAGTAAACACGGAAGAATGTTAAACGACCAACGAATGGGTCTGTCATAACTTTGAAAGCTAACGCTGAGAACGGCTCGCTATCATCTGCATGACGAACAACTTCTTCTTCAGTTCCTGGAACAATACCTTCAATCGCAGGAATATCCACTGGAGATGGTAAGTAGTCAATAACTCCATCTAATAATAATTGGATACCTTTGTTTTTGAAAGCTGATCCACAAAATACTGGGTAGAACTCAACTGCTAGAGTTGCTTTACGAATCGCAGCTTTTAATACGTCTTCGCTAATTTCTTCCCCTTCTAAGTAAGCCATCATTAAATCTTCATCAAATTCAGATAAAGCTTCAATGAGGTTGTTACGCCATTCTTCGGCTTCTTCTTGGTATTCTTCTGGAATATCAACGACATCTTCTTCAAGTCCCATTTCATCTTTATAGATGTGAGCTTTTTGAGAAACTAAGTCGATAATTCCTGTAAAGTTTTCTTCTGCTCCGATTGGTAATTGAACCGGGTGAGCGTTTGCTTGTAAACGGTCATGAATTGTGTCAACTGCGTTTAAGAAGTCCGCACCTAACTTGTCCATTTTGTTTACTAAAACAATACGTGGAACACCGTAAGTTGTTGCTTGACGCCATACAGTTTCAGTTTGTGGCTCAACCCCTGCTTGAGCGTCTAATAATGATACAGCACCGTCTAATACACGAAGTGAACGCTCAACTTCAACTGTGAAGTCCACGTGTCCTGGTGTATCGATGATGTTTACGCGGTGACCTTTCCATTGTGCAGTTGTTGCTGCAGATGTAATGGTAATACCACGCTCTTGCTCTTGAACCATCCAGTCCATTGTTGCCCCACCGTCGTGAGTTTCACCAATTTTGTGAACACGACCAGTGTAGTAAAGGATACGTTCTGACGTAGTTGTTTTACCTGCGTCAATATGAGCCATGATCCCGATATTTCGGGTATTTTCAAGAGAGAATTCTCTTTTTGCCATAGTAATAATTACCCCTCTTTCTTAGATTAGTGTTTAAAGTAACATAAACAAAGATACCATTTCTCCTGATGAGAGAATTGATGGTCTTATCGTTAATCTTACCAGCGGTAATGTGCGAAAGCCTTGTTAGCTTCAGCAGCTTTATGCATATCTTCGCGTTTACGAACAGCTGCTCCGGTATTGTTAGCTGCATCCATAATTTCACGTGCTAAGCGAGTTTCCATTGTTTTCTCACCACGTAAACGTGCATAGCTGACTAACCAACGAACGGCTAAAGTATAACGGCGCTCTGGACGAACTTCAACTGGCACTTGATAGTTAGATCCACCAACACGGCGTGCTCTAACTTCTAATAATGGCATAATATTTTCAATTGCTTGCTCAAATACTTCTAATGGGTCTTGTCCTGTTTGTTCACGGACAATATCGAATGCTGCGTATAAAATATTAGATGCTTGTCCACGCTTACCGTCAATCATAATACGGTTAATGGTACGAGTAACTAATTTTGAATTATAAAATGGATCTGGTAACACATCACGTTTTGGTGCTGGTCCTTTACGAGACATTCAAACTCCTCCTTCTTTCGCTTTATGCGTTATTTTTTAATGTAAACAGTAATTGTAAATTATTTTTGTGGCTTTTTAGCACCGTATTTAGAACGGCTTTGCATACGTCCTTCGACACCTGCAGTATCTAAAGCTCCACGAACGATATGGTAACGAACCCCTGATAAGTCTTTTACTCGACCACCACGAATAAGTACCACACTGTGTTCTTGTAAGTTGTGTCCGATACCTGGAATGTAAGCTGTTACTTCCATTAAGTTTGATAAACGTACACGAGCATACTTACGTAATGCAGAGTTCGGCTTTCTTGGTGTCATTGTTCCTACACGCGTACATACGCCACGCTTTTGTGGTGAGTTTGTTTTTGTGTAGCGACGTTTTTGGCTGTTATATCCAACGCTTAAAGCAGGTGTGTTTGACTTAGTCATTTTGCTTTTACGCGGTTTTTTAATCAATTGGTTAATTGTAGGCATTGAATGATTTCCTCCCTTTCATCTTTGGTTTTCATGGTCCACACATCCAAGTGTGTCATTTTTAAATATAAAATAATAATGCATATTCGAATGCATTTGGTTAGTGGTTTTATAAGAAGTGCAACGACTGATATTCAGAAATACTGTCTATATAAAACACATCTATAAGAATATCATCCGTACCATAGACTGTCAAGGCTTTTTATAAATAAAATGGTGAAAAATTAAAAAACTGGCTATTTCTTTGAAAATAACCAGTTTAAAGCGTTTTTTAGTGTCGGGAGTCAATATCGCGGTATTTTGTTTCCCGATCGAACTTTTTCACCACATAAGGACAAACAGGATAGACTAAATAATTTTGTTGACGGGCATCTTCAGCTAACGCATCAACTAATTGCCCAGCAATTCCTTCACTACGGTACTCTGGATCAACATAGACGCTGGTTGCTGCTACGACGCCTTCATTTTCTGTGGGTGCCGTAATAGCTTCGCCAATTTGTACATCATTATCATTATAAGCAATAAAAGCTTGGTCTTTTTTTACGATTTTCATCGTTTATCCCTCCTTTTGTTCCTTATCTATTATCCCAAATCTTCTTTCAAAAAGATATCAATTTGTTTTATAGCTGACGCATTGCTGGGAATAGTAAGACATCACGAATGGATTCTGTATTGGTTAATAACATCACCATACGGTCAATTCCAATACCTAAACCACCTGTTGGCGGCATTCCATACTCTAACGCTTCAATAAAATCTTTGTCAATTGGATGGGCTTCGTCGTTTCCTAATTCACTTTCTGCCATTTGTTGCTCGAAACGTTCCTTTTGATCGAAGGGATCAGAAAGCTCGGTATAAGCGTTGGCATACTCGCGACCAACAATAAACAGTTCGAAGCGATCCGTGAAGCGATCATCTTCTTCGTTTTTACGCGCTAAAGGAGACACTTCCACTGGGTGCCCGTAAACAAAGGTCGGCTCAACAATCGTTGATTCACATTTTTCTTCAAAGAACTCGTTAATAATATGACCCACTGTGTTAAGATGGTCATCAATTCTTATTTGATGTTCTTTGGCTAATTCTTTTGCCTCTTCAAAGCTCATCTCTTGCCAGAAGTCCACTCCAGTGACTTCTTTAATGATGTCTACCATATGAACTCGTTTCCACGGCTCGCCTAAATGCAGTTCATGTTCACCGTATTGAATCGTTGTCTTACCTAAGACTTTTTGAGCAACGTGGGTGAAGATTCCTTCAACTAAATCCATAACATCCGTATAGACGAAATAAGCGGTATAAGCTTCAAGCATCGTAAACTCTGGGTTATGACGGGTACTTACTCCTTCATTTCTAAAAGTACGTCCGATTTCATAAACTTTCTCGAATCCACCGACGACTAGACGTTTTAAATAAAGTTCTGGGGCAATCCGTAAGAACAAGTCCATATCTAAGGCGTTATGATGCGTTGTAAATGGGCGAGCTGCTGCTCCTCCGGCAATACTATGTAACATCGGTGTTTCAACTTCGATATAACCATGATCTTCCATATAATGGCGAATCTCAGATACGATTTGAGATCGTTTCATGAAACGGTCAAAGCTTTCTTCGTTACTAATTAAGTCTAAGTAACGTTGACGGTAACGCTGTTCCACGTTAGTTAAGCCGTGATATTTATCTGGTAATGGACGCATCGCTTTAGTTAAAGGAACAAACTGAGTTGCCCAAACAGACAGTTCGCCGCGACCTGTTTTAAATAAAAATCCTTCAATTCCAACAATATCTCCTAGGTCAGCTAGGCGATACCATTGATACGCGTCTTCACCAATTTCATCTTGACGCACATAAATTTGAATGCGGCCAGCCATATCTTGAATATGAGCAAAACCGGCTTTCCCTTGACCTCTTTTTGATACTAAACGTCCTGCAATCGTAACGTTAATACGATCATGTTCTTCAAAGTAAGGTTTGTCATATTGGTCGTAGGCTTCAATAATTTCTTTTGATAAATGCTCTCTTGTAAAGCCAGCGTTAAAAGGATTAACGCCTGCTTGTTCCATCATTTCTTTCTTTTCTAAACGAGCTTGGAGCTGGTCGTTTAACTCTTCTCTCGTTGTTGGTTGATCATTCATTCGTTATGTCTCGCTCCTTTATGTCGATTGTCTCTTCGTTATAGTGTAACTTAAATTAAGTTAAATGTCATTGTCTCATTTTATTGTAGCAATAAATCGCTAGCAGTGTAATACGTCATTTGATTCTCTTTAGCAAATTGTAAAATCTTCTCTAGACGGTGCCAGTGAGTATATTCGCCTTCTAATTGATTGGTTGGATCCATTCGGTGTCCATAAAAAACAACCACTTGACCTGTGTCGACGGCATGTTGTAAAGCTTGTAAAATCTCCTCATCCGTATAACCATAAGATTCATCTAATCCTAAACCATATACCACTTCTCGCGGTTGGTTAAAAGAGTAATAAATAGACGACAACTGATCACTGGATTGATCAGGCTTTAAATAGGCCGTTCCTCTTAAAGTCTTAAAATGCTTCAGTAAAATTAGGTCGGTGTCTTTATTTCTTGCTCCATAAGGATACGCAAAACTCGTTGCTTGAATTCCTAATGCTTTTAAAGCTTGAAGGGACGGGACAGTTTCTGATTGAATATACTCTTCAACGGTATGTTCTTTTAAATAATCCGGCGCAGATAGATGAAGGAAACCGTGACTGCCAATTTCATTTCCTAATTGATGGAGTCTTTGAATACTCGTTAATTCTTCGTCCGTTAGTTGATCCAATAAATTAACATAATAAGTCGCTTTTGCTCCATATTGGTCAAAAAGTGATTGAACTGCTAACCAATCATCAATACTATGATCATCAAAGGTTAGCATCAAACCTGGTTGAGATAATTCATTGGCTTGAGCTTTATAAGGTGACGTATAAACTAATAGTAGTATTAAAATAAAACCTTTAATTAATTGCTTCATCCGATTGGTCCTTTAAACGTTGTTTTTGACGACGAGCACGGCGACGCTCTAATCGTTTAGCATCTTGTTCTTCTACTTGATCAACGAAATCATTTAAAATTTGAATGACTTTTTTAGGATCTTCTGTTTCATTAACAGCTACTTTTACTTTTGAAGAACGAGGAGTTCCTTTTAAGTAGTAATGAGCTTGGGTTCTAAATTCTTTAGTTGCTGTCACTGGGCCTTTTAAGTCAACTAAGTGTTCCAAGTGACCGATGGCCGTTTCAATTTTTTGGCGGGTTGTCATCGGCGGTAATAATTCTCCGGTTTCGATGTAATGAACCATTTGCTTAATAACCCACGGGTTTCCTAAAGCGGCGCGCCCTACCATGACGCCATCGACGCCGGTCGTATCTAGTAAATGCTTTAATTGTTCTGGCGTAGAAACGTCTCCGTTGCCGACAAATGGAATCGTTTTTAACGCTTGTTTAACTTCTTTTAAAATATCCCAGTTCGCTTTTCCTTCGTACATTTGCACTCGAGTGCGTCCATGCATAGCCACCATCGAAGCGCCGGCCCGTTCAGCCGCTAAAGCATTTTCTACTGCAAATAAGTGATCGTCGTCCCATCCTGTACGCATTTTAACCGTGACGGGTTTATCGATCGCATCCACTACTGAAGCCACCATTTCATACACTTTATTAGGGTCTAAAAGCCAGCGAGCTCCTGCTTCTGCTTTAATAATTTTATTAACAGGACACCCCATATTAATATCAATAATGGCCGCTTCAGTGTTATTCGCCACATATTTTGCCGCTTCAACTAAAGAATCTTTATTGCCACCCATAATTTGAATACTTAAAGGGTATTCATTTTCTTCAATATGTAACATATTGAGCGTTTTTTCGTTACGATATTGAATTCCCTTATCGCTAATCATCTCACAGACAACAAGTCCAGCGCCAAAACGTTTAACAATCGTTCTAAACGCGGCGTTGGATACCCCTGCCATTGGAGCAACGACAACAGGGTTTTCAATTTCAATCTCTCCTATTTTAAACATCACTTCACCTCGTTACTTTGCTTCTTTTTGCTTTAAAATCTCTTCCAAGTCTTCTTTTGTAAATTGATAGTGTTCATTACAATAATGACAAATCACTTCCGCACCTTCGTCTTCATCGATGAGTTGTTGTAGATCATCTGCTGGAAGTAAAACTAAGCGCGACTCGAAATGCTCCTTATTACAAGGACAATGATAAGTGACCGGCTCGCGAGATAAAATACGTACATCTTGGTCACTGGCTAAGTAACTCATAACATCTTCCAGCGATTGATTGGAATCAAGTAATGAAGAAAAACGTCCTAGTTTTTGAATATTTTGTTCCAGCTGGGTAATCGTCTCCTCCGTAGCTCCTGGCAACACTTGAATCATAAATCCACCCGCGACTCGCACGGTTTCATCGGGATTAACTAACACACTTAATCCAATCGACGAAGGGGTTTGTTCAGAAACGGCCATATAATAAGTAAAATCTTCAGCTAATTCGCCACTAATTAATGGCACCTGGCCGGTAAAAGGTTCTCCGACGGCTAGTTGTTTAGTGACGGATAACGTTCCCGGCAACCCCACAGCTCCTCTGACGTCTAACTTTCCTTCTTTATTTAACTCTAAAGCGACGTGAGGTTGATCGACATACCCTCGAACCTGTCCTTTTGCATCGCCTTGACAAAGAATTCGGCCGATAGGGCCGGTTCCTTCGATTTGAACGGTTAAACGGTCGTCACCTTTCATATTCCCTGCTAATAGAGCTGTCGCAATGAGCGTTCGCCCGTAAGCCGCTGTTGCTGTATGCCACATATCATGACGTCTACTTCCTTCATTTACAGCTTGAGTTAAATCGAGTAAATAAATGCGCACTTGGTCATCGTAGGCTAGCGCTTTAATTAATTGATCACCTGTCATGGAATGTTCCTTTCTTTTAAAAACTGTCCTAATAAAAAAGCGAACAACACAAGCGATAAAGCTTGCATTGTTCGATTGGGATTATTCGTTAGAATCGCTAGAAGAATCTAGATCGCTCGATTCATCTGTTGAATCAGTCATCTTTTCTTTATCTTCTTCAATGTGCGATTTCTTTTCTAAGTCTTCTTCTAAATGATGTAAGCTTTCTTCTTTTGCTTCATTATAGTCTGTTGGCTCTTCGGCTTCTTCTTCTTGAACCACTTCTTCTTTAGGAGGCATTTGGCCTGTATTGAATAATGATTCAATTTCGCGCTTATCAAGAGTTTCAACTTCAAGTAACTTCGTTGCGATCGTGTCAAGTTGCTGACGATGAGTTTGAATAATTTCATGAGCTTTATCGTGAGCTTCTTGCATAATCTTACGAATTTCACGGTCGATTTCGTAAGCTACTTGATCAGAGTAAGCACGAGGCTGACCATAGTCTCTTCCTAAAAAGACGCTATGACCTGATTCATATTGAACCGGACCTAAATCAGACATACCAAACTCTGTTACCATACGGCGGACAATTTCAGTGGCTTGCTGGAAGTCATTGCTTGCCCCTGTTGACTGTGTTCCAAAGACAATCTCTTCTGCGGCACGTCCTCCTAGTAAACCAACCACTTGTTGCATTAATTCATCTTTTGTAATGATAAATTGATCTTCTTTTGGCAACATAATTGCGTAACCGCCCGCACGACCACGGGGAACAATGGTTACTTTATGAACGATGCGAGCATCATTTAAGACCATACCAATGATTGTATGTCCTGCTTCGTGGAAAGCAACGGTACGACGTTGTTGTTCAGACATGGTGGAGTTTTCTTTAGCAACCCCAGCGATAACGCGGTCATGAGCTTCATCTACATCTTCTGGTTCAATTTGCTTACGGTTAAAGCGTGCAGCAATTAGCGCCGCTTCGTTTAGTAAGTTTTCTAAATCGGCTCCAGAAAAACCTGGCGTTTGTTGAGCAATTGTTTTTAAGTTGATCATCGGAGATAACTTTTTGTTGCGCGCATGAACTTTTAAAATCGCTTCACGGCCTTTAACATCTGGGTTGCCCACTAAAATTTGACGATCAAAACGACCAGGACGCAGTAATGCCGGGTCTAATACGTCAGAACGGTTCGTTGCGGCAATAACAATAACTCCTTCATTACCTTCAAAGCCGTCCATCTCAACTAGAAGCTGGTTAAGCGTTTGTTCACGTTCATCGTGTCCACCACCCATACCTGCGCCACGTTGGCGACCAACGGCATCAATTTCGTCAATAAAGATAATCGCTGGTGCATTCTTTTTCGCATTTTCGAATAAGTCACGCACACGACTTGCACCAACTCCGACGAACATTTCTACGAATTCAGAACCAGAAATACTATAAAAAGGAACTCCCGCTTCGCCAGCAACAGCTTTAGCAAGAAGTGTCTTACCCGTTCCTGGCGGTCCTTCTAAAAGAACTCCCGCTGGAATACGAGCACCAAGTTTTGTGAATTTACGTGGGTCTTTTAAAAATTCCACTACTTCGACAAGTTCTTGTTTTTCTTCTTCAGCTCCAGCTACATCTGTAAAACGAACTTTGACTTTTTGTTTTGAGACGTCTTTAGACTTAGCACGTCCAAAGTTCATCAAACCTTTGCCGCCTCCAGGACCTCCTGACTGCATCATCGAGAAGATGAAAAAGCCCATCAGTCCCATCATCATTAAATAAGGAATAAAACTTAACCATAAACCGGCACTAGATTCCGGAATGGTTTTAAGTTTCACCTTATTATCAACAGCTGCTTGAGTGACACGTTTTAAAGTGTCGTCGTTTCCTAAAATACGTGTTTTAAAGCCTTTTACTTCTTTAGAAGGGCTAAAAATTTGTGTAAATTCGCTATCAGACTCTTCTACTGTTTCATTGTTGGCATATTTACCGCGAATATCATAAACACCGGCACCAATTTGAATTTCAATTTCTTCAAAGTTAGCCGGGGCTGTCTCCAATTGAGATAAAAACTCTGAAGAGCTAATTTCCTTTATATTTCCGCTAGTCAGTGGATTGCCAGTAATGAATTGGAAGAGACCTACTAACGCTAATACCATTAAAATATACGTAAATGTTCGCCCAAAAAAATTACGATTATTTGGGTTTCGATTGGGTCTTTGCATAAATCGCTGTCCTCCTAACTATAATTGATTTAGCAATAACAGAATAAGTATAGCACACTTATGACAGGTTGTACTACTAGATCGATTACTCATAAATTTCCGGCTTTAAAACCCCGATATAAGGTAAGTTGCGATAATGTTGTTTAAAATCTAAGCCATACCCTACAACAAACTCATTCGGCACTTCAAAACCAGTATAGTCAGGTTCGACATTTTTAATGACACGACGAGACGGCTTGTCTAATAAAGTAATCACTTTAACGGAAGCCGCGTTGCGGTGTTTTAATAAATCCATTAAATAACGAAGCGTGCGTCCCGTATCGATAATATCTTCTACAATCAAAAGGTGACGTCCTTCAACGGGTGACTCTAAGTCTTTTAATATCTTTACTTCTCCTGAAGAAGTGGTTGCTTCTCCGTAACTTGAAACGTCCATAAAATCAATTTCCATATATAAGTTAATTGCTTTAATAAGGTCAGTCATAAATAAGACAGATCCTCTTAAAATACCAATGACTAATAGTTCTTCGCCTTCATAGTCTTTCGTTATTTGAGCACCTAATTCAGTAATTTTTTCTTGAAGCTCTTCTTTAGTGACCAAAACTCGTTCAATATCTTTTTCTAACATATTGCTCTCCTTTATTTTTCGGTTTGCTTTTTGTAAGCAAATATATGAGTCATTTTATCAGTTTTAGATGGATTATACAATGTGCCTAAACAGTAGTGGGGATACCAAATAATTTCCGATTGATCTTTCATAGAAACTAACCACGCTTTTGTTCGTTCAAAAGGAGATATTTTAAGTTCCATTTGTAGTTTATTGAATCGTTTGCGAATTAAACGAGGCCCCATTTTTAGTCGCATCACATCTCCAGGACGCCGAGTTCTAACGACTAACCGTTCTACTATATCGGGAGAAAGAACTACGGGAATCCACGTTACTTCGTCATTTTTAACATCCATAGCTTCTAACTCAAATAGCCCGATGGCCTCGTCGGTAGGTAGTTCAGTCCATTGATTTAGCTTTAATGAATAGATTTCATTTTGACGGGGCGTTTTTTGCTTTTGAAGAATCGTTAAATATCCGTAAGCATATTGTAGTTGCCACTTTTTGTTAATATCTAATTCAAAAGAGTGGTCTTGGTTTAAATTGTCTCTTAATTGATCTAATAAGCGGTGATGATAGGGACCCATATGAGAACGCAATTGCTCTTCAAACAACAACTCCAAATAAACTGTTTGTTGGTCCGCACCCCAATAGGACCATTGGGTCAGATCGATCTGCCACTGAGTGTCAGTCTGTTTGACGTTGTCTCTACACCACTGTTCAAATTGGGCGACAATGATTCGGTAAAAGCGAGACAATTGTTCTTGATGTTGGTGAATGTGTTCAATGGCTCGTGGGTTTTCTTTTGTAAAAAGAGGTAACCACTCTAATCGAACGCGATTGCGATAATAAGCGGGTGTATAATTACTTTGATCTTCTAAATAAGCGATTTGATACTTATTAGCATATTGATACAGCGATTTTTTAGAAACTTCCAATAAAGGTCGTAAGATCGACATCCCGTAACGTTGACTTAAAGGCTGAATTCCTAGTAACCCTTTGATAGAAGAACCGCGAATTAAGCGCATCAAAAAAGTCTCAACATCGTCATTTAAATGATGCCCTGTCAACAAAGCATCGGCATGATATTTATCGTAAATCGTTTTAAAAAATTGATACCTTGCTTTACGAGCCGACGATTCAATATGGGTCTTTGGAGAGTCACTCCATTGTCCTTCTTCATAAATAAAGCCATACTCTTTTGACACCTTTTGGACCAGTTCTTTTTCGGTAACGCCTTCTTTTCTTAAATGATGCATAAAGTGAGCAACGATCACTTGCTGACTCCCATGCTTAACTTGCTTAACGGCATGAAGCAAAGCCATTGAGTCGACACCGCCTGACACAGCAACGACAAGCGTCTTTAAAGAATAAATCGATTGAGCCGTTTGGTGTTGAATCTTTGTCATCTCACTGTCTCCTAGTAAAAAAGCGAAATCAACTCATTGATTTCGCTTCCTCATTATTTACGACGACCGCCACGGCCTCCGCGTTTTCCTTCTGTATTTCGTCTTAATGAAGATAAGCGATCTTCACTTTCTTTCAAAAAGTTACTCATTAATGCATCAAAATCATCATTAGGACGTTGTTTACGACCAAAGGAAGATGCTTTTGATCGTTGTGGTCTTCTAGGAGTAAAAGATTTTTTAGCCGTTTCATTTGAAGGGCTTGACTCTGTTTGAGGAGAATCTTTTTGAAGTTGGCGAATTGAAAGAGCAATTTTCCCTTCTTCGACATCTAACACTTTAACTTCAACCGTATCTCCTACCGCAAGGTAGTCATTAATATCTTTAACAAATCCAGAAGCTACTTCACTAATGTGCACTAGCCCTGATTGTTGATCTCCTAGATCGACAAACGCTCCAAATGGAGCAATACCCGTTACTGTTCCAGTAACCTTTTGACCCGCTTCAATTGACATATAATTAAAATCCTCCTTAAGATTTTAGGTTATGATTCTTGTTCTACCGAATGACGATCCTTCATAGGAATGTCAAATAAGATTTCATCTGGTTTGGAATAATGTAAATCCCGTCTAGCTAACTCCAAAATATATTCAGGATCAGAAAGGCGGTTTAACTCTTCTTGAGCTAATAGACGTTTTGTGTAACTTTTTTCTTCGGCAAAAATAGCTTCGTCTAATCGCTGGTTAGTTGCTTTTAACTCAGTCCATTTATGATAAGTTTGACGTCCCATACTCAAAAATAGAAAGAAGGCTAAGAAAATCATCGCAAAAAGACGTATCTTTTGAATCTCTTGTTCTTTTTGTTTTTGAACTTGTTGTTCCATTCCCTCAAAGTTTTTGGAAAACTCAACCGTTTCAGGTTGTGACGTTGTCTCTTTCATCTTTCCACTCCTGTCTTTCTATAGAGTATAGCACAACTTTCTTTTTAAGATACTATGAATTATTATTTTTTATTCATCAACCTGTCTAGGTGACTCAATTCGCTCTTCTTTTACGATTTCATACATTTCTTTTGCTTCTTCTTTACGAAGTCCTTCTTTTAACGAAAGAACTCGCACTGTTAATAAGCGATGACCAAATTGAATTGTCATTTCATCGCCGACAGCGACTCGCGTACTTGATTTAGCCACTTGTCCATTAATCGTAATACGGCCTTGGTCAGCGACTTCTTTAGCGACGGTTCTTCGTTTAATTAAACGAGATACTTTTAAATATTTATCAAGTCTCATTGTCTTCCTCCTGTTTATCCATCAGTTGTTCCGTTTGTTCGACCAATTGACGCAATGCCGCGAGCCATTCTTGACTTGTTTGTCCTTGAATGGTTAGCTGTAGTTTTAAACGGTCTTGGTCCATTTGAACTTGAGCTTTTAACGGAATGTCTTTTAACGCTTCAAAAATATTAGGTCCCTTTAAAAAAGCACTCGCTTTTTCAGAAAACCAAACAAATAACAAGGGTGATTGTTGTTTAATTCGTTCAATTCCCGCTCTTAAACCATAAGCTTTAATTAATGCTACTTCTAAAAGATCAGCAACTTCTTGCGGGTAGTCTCCGTAACGGTCAATAAGTTGTTCTTGAACATTGCGGTAATTTTCTACTGAATCGATTTGTTGAATTAATTTATAAAAACTAATTTTTTGACGTTCGTCTTCGATATAACTGTTAGGAATATAAGCATCCACTTGAATATCCCACTCTAACTCGCTTGTTTCATAAGGGTGATCTTGATGATCGATCCCGCGTTTTTTATCCACTGCTTCTTTTAACATTTGACTGTATAGATCAAACCCAACGCTATCAATGAAGCCGGATTGTTGTTGTCCTAATAAGTTCCCCGCGCCTCGAATGGATAAATCACGCATCGCAATTTTGAATCCAGAACCTAATTCGGTAAATTCGCGCATCGCTTGGAGCCTTGTTTCACTTACTTGGGATAGTTGCTTAAAGGGTTCGTACATTAAATAAGCATAAGCAATACGGTGGGTCCGTCCTACACGACCTCTTAATTGATATAAAGTAGAAAGTCCCATGCGGTCCGCATCTTCAATAAATAACGTATTGGCATTAGGAATATCTACTCCCGTTTCGATAATCGTTGTTGTCACTAAGACGTCGTATTCTCCTTGAATAAAATCAATCAATGCGGTCTCTAGAGCTACTTCTGTCATTTGACCGTGGGCTACCGCAATACGCGCATCAGGCACTAACTCTTGAATTTGCGCTGCCCGTTCGTGAATCGTATCGACCCGGTTATATAAATAAAAGACTTGCCCACCTCGATCCATCTCTCGCTCAATGGCTGATTTTATTGCCCCTTCATTGCGTTCCATAATATAAGTTTGAACTGGATAGCGGTTTTGAGGTGGGGTTTCAATGACGGATAAGTCACGCACACCCATCATCGCCATATTCAACGTACGAGGAATCGGTGTTGCGGTCAGCGTTAATACATCTACGTTAGCTTTTAATTGCTTTAGACGTTCTTTGTGTTTAACACCAAAACGCTGTTCTTCGTCTACAACCAAAAGTCCTAAATCATTAAATTTAATATCTTTTGATAAAAGACGATGCGTTCCAACGACAATGGAAATAGCGCCAATTTTTAACCCTTCAATGGTTTCATTTTGTTCTTTTCGCGTCACAAAACGACTTAAAAGACCAATTTCAAAAGGATAATCAGCAAAACGTTCGACTAATGATTGATAGTGTTGCTGGGCTAAAATTGTCGTCGGCACTAAAAAGGCAACTTGTTTGCCGTCCATGACCGCTTTAAAAATAGCTCGCATCGCGACTTCTGTTTTCCCGTAACCGACATCTCCGACGAGTAGACGGTCCATTGGACGTTCTTTTTCCATATCGACTTTAATTTCGCTTGTACTTTTAAGTTGATCGTCGGTTTCCACATAAGGAAAGGCATCTTCAAATTCTTTTTGTTCTGGAGTATCAGGACTAAAAGCGTATCCTTTTTCAGCCTCTCGTTCAGCATACAGCGCAATCAATTCATCGGCAATATCTTCAACTGTCGAAGCGACTCGCTGTTTTGTTTTCGTCCATTCTGTACCGCCCAACTTGTGAAGACGCGGTGCTTTCGCTTCAGAGCCGATATATTTTTGAATTAAATGCAGTTGATCGACTGGAATCATCACACGGGCGTTATTTTGATATTCAATCGCTAATAAGTCGCGGTGAACCCCTTTTACTTGAATGGTCTCCATACCAGTATACTTACCAATCCCGTGGTTGACGTGAACGACGTAATCGCCTACTTTTAATTCGTTATAACTTTTAATTCGTTCCGCATTCGACATCTTTTGACTACGAACTCGGCGGGCAGGCTGTTTGTTATAGAGCTCCTTTTCTGTAACAAGAGCATATTTTAAAAGAGGCAATTCAAATCCACGTTGGATATTAGCAACTGCTATGTTGACGACTCCAGGTTCTTGTTTAGTTGATTGAATAACGACCGGGCCGATTCCCTCTTCTTCAAAATGAGTGGCCGTTCGTTTGGCTTCTTGAAGACTTCCTACAACCACATCAATCGTATAGTTTTGTTTTTGCCAGTGAGCCACTTCTTCTTTAAATAAAGCTAATTGATTGAAAAAGGGCGTCATCGCACGATAATGGAAATTTTGAATTGATGCAAAGCTCATATTGCCTAATCCACGTTGAATCGTTGCGAAGACAAAAGATAAACGAGAATCTTGGCGCAATAAGTGATAGCCGTCTAATTTAATGTCTAACCCTGGTAATAATTGCCCTTTAACCACTTCTTGTTCAATCCAATAGTTTTCTTCTTCAATGGATTGATTTTGAGAACTTAATAACTTATCGAACTCCATTACTATTAAACGACCGTTGTTTGGTAAATAATTTAATAAAGAATAGGGTTGATCAGTCAAGAGAGTTAAATAAGCTTGAGGAAATTTTAACGGTTCATCGTGTTCTAAAGCCTCTAATTGATGAGTCATCCCTTTTTCTAAAGTTCGTTTTAGCTCTTCATCTTTCATCGTGTTTAAAGCACTTGTTAAATGCTTTTTTAAAACCGGTAAAAGTTGCTGTTGATCTTGAATACTAAATAAAACATCCGTCACAGGGGTTAATTTAACTTCCGTTGCATTATCCACTGATTCTTGCGTTTCGAAGTTAAAGTAACGAATGGAATCTAATTCGGTATCGAAAAAGTCTAAACGAATTGGAAAGTCCGAGTCAAAGGGAAAGTAATCGACAATGCCTCCCCGCACACTAAACTGTCCCGGTTGCTCCACCATTGCTTCACGGTGATAGCCGAAAGTTAATAAGGTACGTTCTAATGTTTCCATTTCAATTTCAGTACCCATTTCAAAGGTTAACTGCTCACTCTTCCAACGACGGGGGTCAGAAAGAGGTTTTCTTATTCCTTGTAAGTTCGTTAAAACAATACACGGTTCATCTTGAATTAAAGCATTTAAAGCCTCGACTCTTTCGGCAACTAAATCATGCGACTGGTATGAAAACTCTACCGCAAGAGAGTCTTCGACAATAAACGTGTGAATCGGAACTTGTGGCAGTAAACTTTGTAAATCTTGTACCAACTGGGTTCGTCTTGACTCAATCGGCTCGACAATTAAAGTGTGCTCAGGAGACTCTTTAAATAAAGAAGCAATCATGAGCGAGCGACTACTTCCATCTAACCCGGTTAAAAGATGGGGATGCTTTGTTTGATTTGAAAGCATCTCTCGAGCGACTGGTTGTAATATATGACTAGCGATCATTACTTGCTCCTTTCTCAAACATTAATTCAAACGGTTCATCACTTCTAAAAAGGGCTTCCCTTTGATCCATTCTTCTAAACCGTCAGCCGCTTCTTGAACCGCCACATCCACTTCCACTCGGTCCTGGGAGCTAAAAGGAGCCAATACATGATCAACTACTTTCCAACCCCCTTGAGGGCGACCAATGCCAATGCGAATACGGTTAAAGTTTTGGTCTCCTAGTAGATGAATAATGTTTTTCATTCCATTGTGGCCTCCAGCACCGCCTTTTTGACGTAGGCGTAATTTGCCTGGCTCTAAATCTAAATCATCATATACAACGATAATATCGTCTAAGCTGATACCATAATAACTCATTAATGGAAGCAGTGCTTCTCCGGATAAATTCATATAAGTATAAGGCTTCACCAACAATACTTTTCCTTGAGGATGATGCCATATAGTAAAATCAGCACGGAACTTTTGGTCGGTCATGGTTAAATTGTGACGTCTTAACAATTCATCTATCACATCAAAACCAATATTATGACGGGTTCCTTCATATTTAGATCCAGGGTTTCCTAATCCTACAATTAATTTCACGTTGTCACCTAACTTCATTTTTATTTTTAATATATGCAAAAAAGCCAACCTATATAATATAATGACTCCTTAAACTTGAGTTCAAATTTAAGGGCTCACTACATCACAGGCTGGCTAGGAGGTTTGACTAAACAAACTCTACTTCAATTGAATCAGTCAATACGTCACGATAACTATATGAAACACGTTCAAAGTTATTTTCATCTTGGTCTAAGTTCACTACAAAGACAGAGTGATATGTCTCACACAAGATTCCACGACGTTCTTTTTGACGACGACGGCCCAGCTGTACGGTTACCAGTATCTCTTTACCGACATGTTCCTCCATCATATTTTTAATTTCTTTCAAGTTTTTTGCCATTTTAGACACTCACCTCTCTTTGCTATTGTAACACTTTTAAATAAAAAAGTCAATTTTACCACAAATCGAAAAAGATTGCCAACTCTAGAGTAGTCAAACATATGTGACACATACTTAAAGTTCTAGTACAAAATAAATAGAATTGAATAGGGTTCTGGGGGACCGCGGTCCCCCAGAAAAAATTAAGCACTTTGTGATTCAAAGTATTGGGCCACGACTTCATTCGGACTTAAAAAGTTAAGTACTTTACGATGGATATTATTACTTCGGTTAATATAACGCGCATGCGCCTTAAATAGCGCTTCTTCTGACGTAAATGTTCGACGATGGTAAAAGCGCTCGTCGTCAATTCGATGGCTACGCTCTACCTTACCATTCTGCCAAGGCGAATAAGGGCGTGTTCTCTTGTACTGAATCC
>NZ_FNEL01000014.1 GCF_900100125.1 Dolosicoccus paucivorans
AAGTCAATCCTTCTTACGAATATTTTAAAGCGCAACAGCGCGAACAGCTTTCAGATCCTGAATGCGCCAAGGTGTATGCGCGTCGAAAAATCGACGTGGAGCCGGCATTTGGGTTTTTGAAGGCTTGTTTGGGTTTCACCCAATTTCACGTTCGTGGAATTGACAAGGTGAAACAAGAAATAGGCCTCGCGTTATTAGCAGCTAACTTAAGAAAGTTAGCCCTCTGCTAGCGGGCTCTTTTAAAAAATCCCCCGAACGATCACCAATGGATCATTCGGGGGATTTATTTGCGCGACTTATGTCACAGGCTCTTTTTTATTATAAAAGTGTTGGTAAACGTGGTAAAATGATAACGAAATTATAACGGAATGGAAGAAAAAGTGATGAAGGAACAAGATACAATCATTACCTTTTGGGGCGGCATTGAAACGATTGGAGGAAGCATTGTCTCTTTTCAAAAAGGTCGTTATCGTCTAATTACGGATTTTGGTGCTTATGTTGGGGTCGATGTCGAAGAGTTAGCCGATGAAACCCAAACACTAGCCCTTTTGAAAGAAGGTAAACTCCCTCCTATTCCCGATTTTTATGAAGATAATGAATTACAAACAATTGTCTGTTTAACTCATCTTCATTTAGATCATTTAGGAAGTTTGAATCATTTACCTAAAGATATTGAAGTATGGTTGAGCCAGGAAGCTTATACATTTTATCAAGCCTTAGAACAAAGCAATTATTTACCTAAGTATGCTGTGAAATGGCGCCCGGTAGAATGGGAAGAAACTTTAACGTTTGGTCCCTTTACAATCCAATTTCTCCCCAGTGATCATGATACATTGGGTGCGGCGGCTATTTTTATTGAAACCGAAGATTTAAAAGTTATTCAAAGTGGTGACTTTCGTTTAAGTGGTTTTCGACCTGATGACGTATGGCAATGGGTTCAAAAAGCTCGTCATTTTAAACCCGATCTTTTACTAATAGAAGGAACAGCTTTTAGCTTTGATGAAGCCATTGATCCGCCTAGAGATCCTATTGAAGACCATATTATTCCCCTTAAAAAAGCTACTGAAAAAGCGTTGGTCAAAACGGTCCAAGATCTGGGTCAAAAAGAAGAAGTAATGGTCTATAATGGCTATTCGCAAAATATCGAACGTTTAATGGCGCTCATCCAGTTAATGAGTCAATTAAACCGTCAAGTGGTGGTCAGTTCGCGTATGAAAGAGTTGCTCGATCAAATGACAGATCAACCGTTAAACGTTTTAAGTTGGAGTGATGATTTAATTGAACTTATTCGAGCTCATCCTCAAAATTATTTTATTCAAATAGAAGCTGAAGATACATTTATCTTTGGAAGAATTCCTTCAGGTATTTATTTACACTCTAACGGCATGCCTTTAGGTAATTTTATGCCAGGATATGTGGAGTATGTACAGCATATTATTAGCCACGGTTGGCAATTTATTGATCTTTCAAGTTCAGGACATGCCACTAAAAATGATTTATTGACCGTTAGCTATATGATTAACGCCGAACTGACGGTAGGGTGGCATACATTTGGTGCTGAGAATTATCAGATTGCTTTAGAAGAAATAGGATTACGTTCATTTCTTCCAGAAATAGGAAAAAACTATTCATCGTGTGAAATAAATCACTAGATGATGAATGAAGAAAAAATAATAAAAGTGTGGTAATATTTTATTACAATATGTCAAGGCAGTTGAATGCGAGGAGTGAATTGGTTGGAAGTAAGATTTGACGATGTCACGATGGCTTTTGATGATAAAATAATTCTTGATAAAATTAACTTTACATTACCTAGCCAACAATTAATTTCTTTTCTAGGTCCGAGTGGATCTGGAAAGTCAACAACCCTTTATTTAATTTCAGGTTTATTAGAAGCCACTAGTGGAGATATTTATTTTGGAGATCGAAATGTTACTCACTTAGATCCTACTCGTCGAAAAGTGGGATTAGTGTTTCAAAACTATGCGCTTTATCCTCATCTAACGGTAGCGGATAATATTATGTTCCCTCTAAAAATGGCTAAAGTACCTAAACAAGAGCGTTTAGAGCGTATGGAGGAAATGGCACAGTTAAGTCGTATTGAAGATCAGTTAGATAAATTTCCTCGCCAACTTTCAGGAGGACAACAACAACGAGTCGCCATTAGTCGTGCGCTAGCGAAATCTCCTGAAATTTTATTAATGGACGAACCATTATCTAACTTAGACGCTAGACTTCGCGTGGAGATGCGAGAAGAAATTCGTCGCATTCAACAAGAAACGGGAGTGACCACCGTTTTTGTAACCCATGACCAAGAAGAAGCATTAAGCATTGCGGATAGTGTCATGGTGTTAGATGGTGGAAAAATCCAACAAATTAGTGATCCGATTACTTTATACGAAAAACCTAACAATACATTTGTAGCTAAATTTATCGGGTCACCTATGATCAATATGTTTACTCGCTTTTCGAATGCTCTTAACCCCGAAGCGACTTTATTAGAAGATAATGCTTGGGTGGAGATGGGTGTTCGTTCAGAAGGGTTTAGACTAGCGACACCAGAAAATTATTTACTACAAGGAACCATTGAAAAGGTCGTTCAAGTCGGTAAAGAGCGAACGATTCATGTTAAGTCAGGTCAAGAACGGTTTGTTTTAACAAACATCGAAGAACCTTTAGAAGCGGGACAAATTGCTTATTTTAATGTGGCACCACAATATATTTTACTGTTTGATGGTAATGGACGTCGCATTGAAAGGGAGGCTTAATAATGAATAAAAAAGCCACGGGCCGATCAACGCTTCAAGCCTTTTTATACTTACTTCCGATGCTCATCTTTATTAGTGTTTTTACTGTATATCCGATTATTAAATCGATTATGATGAGCTTTTATGATAATTATAATTTATTTACAGGCGATATTGGCGGATATAGTTTATCTAACTATCAAACTTTATTCAGCGATCCTGCTTTTTATACTGCTTTAAAAAATACATTTATTTATGTTGCAGGAGTCGTTCCTCTATCCATTGCGATTTCTTTAGGAATTGCTTTAATGCTATATCGAATTCCTTTTCTCAAAGGATTATTTAGAACCGTTTATTTCTTACCTTATGTGACCAGTACCGTAGCGATTTCTATTGTATGGAGCTGGCTTTATCATTCCCGCTACGGGCTGTTTAATTATTTTCTAAATTTAGTAGGAATCGAGTCCATCGACTGGCTCCTTAATCCAAAGTATGCTCTTCTTTCAGTGATTATTATGGCTATTTGGAAAAGTTTAGGATTCAATATTTTACTGTTATTGGTTGGGTTAGGAAATATCAACGATAATTATTATAAAGCGGCTAAAATTGACGGAGCTGGAGCATGGCAACGTTTTTGGCACATTACTTTACCGATGCTTCGACCGACGTTGTTTTTACTATCAACGATTGGTGTTATCAATAGTTTTAAAGTATTCGATCAAGTATTTGCTTTATTTAACGGTCGCCCAGGCCCAGCTAACTCAGCAACAACGGTCGTTTATTACTTGTTCTATCAATTTTACCAACGATTTGATTACGGTTTAGCTGCTGCTTCAGGCGTTGCTTTATTCGGAATCATTCTCTTTTTCACATTCATTCAGTTTCTAGGAAACCAATATTTAAATAAAAGGAGCGATGCTTCATGAGTAAACGAGCTCAAAATATTTTGTTGTATACTTTACTAACGTTAGGCAGCTTCTTAATGATCTTACCTTTTTATTGGATGATCGCCACGAGTTTAAAAACTGGAGGAGAAGCTGTTGCTGTGCCTCCAACTTGGATTCCTAAGCGCTTTTTATTTTCTAACTATCAAAAAGCACTGGAAGCGGCACCTTTTGGACGTTATTTTTTAAATAGCGTTATTGTGACAGTAACCACCACTATTGGTGAAGTGTTTACTAGTATTTTGGCTGCCTATGCTTTTAGTAAGTTACATTTTTGGGGTAAAAATGCGTTATTTCTTTTCTTATTAGCTACCATGATGGTACCAGGAGAACTGATGACCATTCCTAACTTTGTAACTTTATCGAACTTTAAGATGATTAACACTTACTGGGCGTTAATTATTCCATGGTTAGCGAGCGTATTTTCTGTTTTTACGTTGAAACAATCCTTTGAATCCGTTCCTGATGAGCTGTATTATGCAGCTAAAGTGGATGGAGCCAGTGATTGGAAATATTTATGGGGTGTGCTTGTTCCACTATCTAAATCTTCGATTATCGCGGTGATGATTTTGAAAGTCATTGGTAGTTGGAATTCATTTATGTGGCCACTAATTGTGACCAACGACAAAGCATTACGAACACTCCCTGTAGGACTTCAAGCTTTTACCACTGAAGCAGGAACCCATTATGAATTATTAATGGCGGCTTCAACGATTGTAGTTCTGCCTATGGTGATCATTTATTTATTGTTGCAAAAGTATATTATTCAAGGTATTTCACGTTCTGGCCTTAAGGGTTAGAATAATTACGGAGGGAATATAGAGTGAAGAAATTTCATAAATTATTTTCAGTATTAACATTGGCATTGTTAGTTCTAGCGAATGTGGTCGTTCCAACGACTCATGCAGCCGAAAAAACACAAGTTGTGTTTTGGCATGCGATGAATGGACCGCAACAAGAACAATTAACTAAAATGGTTGAAGAATTTAACCAATCTCAAGATGAAATTGAAGTCATCGAACAAAACCAAGGTGACTATAGTACATTGCAACAAAGTATTATGGCTTCTGCAGCCTCAGGTAACTTACCAACCATTACTCAATTGACCGCTTCTCACACACCAGACTACGCGGCTCAAGGTTTATTAACACCTTTAGATGAATATTTAACTGACGAAAACAATTTTGGTCAAGAGAAATTAGACGATATTTTACCAGGGTTTGCGGCAGGAATGAAATATGAAGATCAGTATTACGCTGTTCCTTTTTCAAAATCAGTTCGTTTAATGTTTGTTAACCAAGACTTATTAGATGAAATCGGTGGTGAAGTGCCGACAACTTGGGAAGAATTAAAAGCATTAGATGAGAAAATGAAAGCTGCAGGTAAAGAAGAGCCCGTTCTCGGTTTAGAAAACGGTATCGCAGCTGAGATTGAAACAATGGCTCGTCAAAATGGCGCAGCATGGATTTCTGATGACTTAACACAAGTAGATCTTGGTTCTGATCAAGCAGTCGAACCTGTGAACTTTGTTAAAGAGCTATTAGATACTAAAGTAGCTCGTACAGCTGGAGAAGACACTTATATGTCTGGACCATTCTCTCAAGGAGCTACATTATTATATATTGGTTCTTCAGCGGGTATTCCATACGTTGAAGAAGGAGCTAAGGAAAGTAACATTCATTTTACAACGGCAGAAATTCCTGTTTATGCCGACGGAGAACCTTTAACGATCTTTGCTGGAAATGATTTAGGCGTCTTCCAAAGTGCAACAGAAGAAGAGAAAAATGCTGCTGTGAAGTTTATGGCTTATTTAACAGACCATACAGTTGATTGGGTAACGCAAACAGGTTATTTACCTGTTACGCAATCAGCCATTGACAGTCAAGAGTGGCAAGATTACGTTGCAAAAAATCCAATGTTTGAAGCAGCAAGTAAAGAATTACCTTACGGAATTGCTCAACCGGGTTATCAAGGAGCAAGTGAAGTGCACCAAGATTTAGTTAAAGCATTAGATGAAATCTTCATCAACAATGCTTCAGCTAAAGAACAAATGCAACAAGTTGAAGATAAAGTTAAAGGCTTTTTAGGTCTTTAAATAAATTAAATAATAAATAGATGAACGTTAAGTCGTAGCGATTTTTGCTGCGACTTATTTTTGTTTGACTAACTTTGACAATAGGGGTAAAGTCATGATAGAATAATGATAATAGGTGAGAACTTATTTTTTTGATTTAATAGTCAAATAAAGTCAATAAGGAGGGGATGACGTGTCTAAGCGCAATATGTCCGACATAATAGAAGCGTACTTAAAAGATTTTTTGAAGACCAAAGAACACATCGAGATTAGACGCAGCGATATTGCTGAACACTTTGATTGTGTCCCTTCACAAATTAATTATGTTATCAATACCCGCTTTACTCAAGAACATGGCTATTTAGTCGAAAGTAAGCGAGGAGGCGGAGGGTATATTCGAATTTTAAAAGTTGAATTGATTGATGAAGTGGATCAAATTGATGCAATGCTTGATTTGATCGGAAATCAATTGACTCAACGTAGCGGAATCAATATTATTGAAACATTGATTAAGCGCGATTTAATAACCGAACGAGAAGGAACGCTTATTTTATCCGTCATTGAAAAATCTGTGTTGTCATCGATCAGTGGTGAAAAAGAACAGGAAGCTCGCGCTGAATTGTTAAAGACTTTTCTTTATCAGTTGCGTTATGAGTATTAATCTAAATGAGGTGAAATGATGTTTGAAGAATTATTTACACAGAGCGCTCAGCGTGCGATGGTCCATGCTGCTGAACAAGCGTATTTTCTAGATCATCAAGTGATTGGAACGGAACATATTTTACTAGGACTTGCTAAAGAAGAACAAGGCATTGCCTCTAAAGCTCTTGAACGAGTAGGAGTAACTTATGAGGTTTTAATTAATGAATTAGAGTCCATTCACGGAATTAAAAGCCAACCTAAATCTGGTACAGAAATTATTATTCCGTATTCTCCAAGAGCAAAGAAAGTAATTATGAACGCGTCTCGCGATGCTAAACGTTTAGGTGTGGCTAAAGTGGGTACGGAACATTTATTAATGGGACTCCTACGAGAAGACACCTTAGCAACAGTGATGTTGCGCAATTTAGGTGTAGAATTTAGCGACTTACGTAAAGCTTTGTATGACTTACTCGGCATTCAACCACAACAAGCCGACGGCGCACCTCGTCGAGGTAAACCACAACAAAAAGCTGCAGACAGTGCAACGCCGACTTTAGATAGCGTAGCCCGTGATTTAACTAAAATTGCGCGAGAAGGAAAATTGGATCCTGTCGTTGGTCGTGACGAAGAAGTTCGTCGCATGATTCAAATTATTAGCCGCCGTACGAAAAATAACCCCGTCTTAGTAGGAGAACCCGGTGTAGGTAAAACAGCAGCCGTGGAAGGGTTAGCATTACGAATGGTTAGTGGCGAAGTACCAAAAACGATTGCTAAGAAACGTTTGATGATGCTTGATATGGGGTCTCTTGTTGCCGGGACTAAATATCGCGGTGAGTTTGAAGAACGCATGAAAAGTATTATTGAAGAAATTAGACAAGATGGCCAAGTGATTTTATTCGTTGACGAGTTACACACCCTTATTGGTGCAGGAGGAGCTGAAGGAGCGATTGATGCTTCGAACATTTTAAAACCAGCTCTTGCTCGAGGCGAAATTCAAACCATTGGAGCCACAACTCTTGATGAGTATCAAAAATATATCGAAAAAGACGCTGCATTAGCCCGTCGTTTCTCTCGTGTCATGATTGATGAACCAACTCCTGAAGATACCTTATTGATTTTAGAAGGTATTCAAAAGAATTACGAAGAACATCATGACGTAGAAATTACACCAGAAGCGTTACAAGAAGCAGTGACTTTAAGTGTACGCTACATGACTGATCGCCGCTTACCAGATAAAGCGATCGATTTAATTGATGAAGCCTCTGCTAAAGTTCGTCTTGATGCTTCGATTAGTCAAAGTCGTGTGAAAGCTTTAGAAGAAAAAGTTAAAGATATCATTGCCCAAAAGGAATTGGCTATTTTAGACCGTAATTTTGAGCGAGCTTCTGAGCTACGTGAAGAAGAGGAAAAATTAGAAGAAACGTTAGCTAAAGCTTCTGCTAAAGAAAAAGATGGCAAAAAAGAAACAGTGGAAAAGGTAACTCCAGAAGATATTGCTGAAGTGGTTGCTACTGCGACAGGTGTTCCGGTTACTCAAATTGACAAAAAAGAAAGTGATCGTTTAATTCACTTAGAACAAGAATTGCATGAACGTGTTATCGGGCAAGATGATGCTGTTTCTGCGGTATCGCGCGCGATTCGCCGTTCAAGAAGTGGGTTAAGTAGTGGACGTCGTCCAATTGGTTCATTCCTCTTCTTAGGTCCAACTGGTGTTGGTAAGACAGAATTAGCTAAAGCGCTAGCTGAATCAATGTTTGGTAGTGAAGAGAACATGATCCGAATCGACATGTCAGAATACATGGAAAAACATACAGTGTCACGTTTAATTGGTTCACCTCCAGGATACGTAGGGTATGATGAAGCAGGTCAATTAACTGAACAAGTGCGTCAAAAACCTTACAGCGTCATTTTACTAGACGAAGTAGAAAAAGCTCACCCTGACGTCTTTAACATCTTGCTTCAAGTGTTAGATGATGGTCAATTAACGGACTCTAAAGGTCGCCGTGTTGACTTTAGAAATACAATCATCATTATGACATCAAACATTGGAGCGACTGCGTTACGAGATGAAAAAACTGTTGGATTTGGTGCTGTGTCCTTTGAAGATAACTTTAAAGCGATGGAAGCGCGTATTTTAGAAGAGTTGAAAAAGGTCTTTAGACCAGAGTTGTTAAACCGAATCGACGAATCCATCGTCTTCCATTCTCTATCTAAAGAACAAATCCGTGAAATTGTTAAACTTCATGCAGAAGACGTTGTTAAACGACTTGAAGAAATGGAAATTAGTGCTCGCGTCACACCGACAGCCATTGATATTATCGCTGAAGCTGGTTTCGATCCGGAATATGGAGCAAGACCAATCCGTCGCGCAATTCAAAAACAAATTGAAGATGAATTGAGTGAAATGTTACTTCGTGGTGATGTAACAGTGGGGGATGCGATTACGATCGGTGGTCGTTCTGGTAAAATTAATATCGGCAACCGCTCCAAATAATCTTTATACAGAAAAATCCTGCTCGCTTCTTATTTTTTAAGAAGTTAGCAGGATCTTTTTATTTTGCAGGAACAATTTGAACTTGTTCATGTTGGCATGAAGGAACTTTTTGGTTAAGTGATTCTAAAATGTCAGACGCTTTTTCTTTAGGACATAAAGTAAGCATTGTTGGACCAGCGCCAGAGATCACTGTCGCATAAGCACCTAAACTTAAAGCACATTCTTTAATCTCGTTGAATTCAGGGATTAGTTTCTGACGGTAAGGCTCATGAATTAAGTCTTTCATCATGAGTTGTCCCATCTTGTCATATTCTTTCTTTAAGGCGGCTAAAAGCATTAAACTGCCTACCGCATTTTGCATAGCAACTTCACCTGCGTGATAACTTTCAGGTAAAATGCTTCGTGCCTCTTGTGTACTAACCTCATAGGGAGGAATAGACACAATTAAAGTGACATCTTCCAAGTTGAGTACTTCATAATACAGCTCTTCTTGATGAGAGTTTTCTTGCGGTTGATAATACCCAATAAATAGTCCACCAGTCACACAAGGCCCCACATTATCAGGGTGCCCTTCAAAAAAACTGGCTAGACGCACTTTATCAAAGTCCGATAAAGATAACTGACAGTAATGATTGGCTAACTCTACTCCAGCAACAATCGCAGAAGCTGAACTTCCTAAACCGTGAGTTAAAGGAATTGTGCTAGTCATTTCTAAGTGTAATGTCGGCAAAGTGTGTCCGAACTCTTTAGCGACTTGTCTAGCGACTTTGATGATTAAATTTTCTTCATTACAAGGGAGCACTTCTAAGTCAGGAGACTTAAAAGATACTTGCCATTGACTACTTGGTTTAGCTTTCACCTCTAGAAATTTATCGACCGCAATTCCCATCGAATCAAAGCCGATGCCTAAATTGGCACTGGTGGCGGGAACTTTGACATGAAATAAATCTGATACTGCCATAACGATCCCTTATTTTTCTAAATCATTAATAAATTTAACAATTGTTTCTTCATCATTTGGTAGAAGAGTTGGTTTTTGAGTAATCTGTTCGATGGCTGTTTCAGGGTCTTTCAAACCGTTTCCAGTTAAAATAGTCACCACTGTTGCACCCTTTTCAATTTTGCCTTCTTCTAAAGAACGTAACATTCCAGCTACAGAAGCAGCTGAACCTGGTTCACAAAAAACTCCTTCTTCGCCAGCAATGCGTTCGTAAGCATTTAAAATCTCTTCATCAGTGACGGCTTCAATCACCCCGCCTGACTCATCGCGAGCAGCTTCAGCTAATTTCCAGCTTGCAGGGTTTCCGATACGAATCGCTGTTGCGACCGTTTCTGGATTAGTCACTGGGTGGCCTTTCACAATAGGTGCAGCTCCTTCAGCTTGGAAGCCGTACATTTTAGGTAAGCCCGTTCCTTTTTGGTCGTTATACTCTTTAAACCCTTTCCAATAAGCTGAAATATTTCCAGCGTTTCCTACCGGAATAGTCAAGTAGTCAGGGGCTTTTTCTAAAGCATCTACAATTTCAAAGGCTGCTGTTTTTTGACCTTCTAAACGATATGGGTTAACAGAGTTCACTAGTGCAATGCCTGGGTTTTCTTCGGCAATCTTTTTAACGATTTCTAAAGCGTCATCGAAGTTACCTTGAATTTCGATAATTTGTGCGCCATACATCATTGCTTGAGCCATTTTACCCATCGCAATTTTTCCTTCAGGAATTAAAACAATGGTGTTTAACCCGATGCGTGAACCATAAGCAGCTGCTGAAGCAGAGGTGTTACCAGTTGAAGCACAAATAATAGTATGAGCTCCTTCTTCTTTTGCTTTAGCAACGGCCATCACCATCCCACGGTCTTTAAAAGAGCCTGTTGGGTTTAATCCTTCAAACTTTGCGTAAAGGTTCGCACCGTATTGCTCGCTTAAGTTATTTAAACGAATTAAAGGAGTATTTCCTTCATATAAAGATAATTCAGGGGTTTTGTCAGTAACCGGTAAGTAATCTTTATATTCTTTGATTAATCCTTGCCAATATTTAAAAGTCATAACTATAGTTCTCCTTCGATTTGATAGATTGCAGCGAGTGAATCATATTCTTGTAGTTTAAGACGTTTTTCAAGTGGTAAATTTTGAATAAGAGCGACACCTTCATCTTTGATTTGGGCTGATATCTCTAGTGCTTCTAGAGCTTTTTGAGCCTCTTGGGTATTTTGGAAGCGCACGTAATAGTTCAATGGACGTTCATCTTGTTGAATCGTTGCTTGTTTTGCCGGCGTAAAGTTTTTAGGGTAGTGGCGACGATTAGCGATTTGCATAATGTCTGAAACAACGGCAGAAGCGGTTTCTAAACTACCTGCGCCTGGTCCGAATAAAGCTGTTTCTCCGATAGCGTTACCTTTAATAACGACGCCATTTTGCGCATAGTGTACGTTAGATAAAGGGGATTCTTTTGTGACCATCATTGGAGCAACTTTGACAGCTAATGTATCGTCACTTAATCGGCTTCCTTTAGCAATAAGTTTTACTTTAAAACCTAATTGATTTCCTAACTCCACGTCTTTTGAATCGATTTGTGTAATACCATCAACGTCAACATCATTAACGTCAATTGAAAGCCCGAAAGCTAAACGTGATAAAATAGTGATTTTGTAACGAACATCGAATCCTTCAACATCATTAGTTGGGTCTGCTTCTGCAAAGCCAGCTGCTTGTGCTTCTTTTAAAGCTTTATCATAGCTCCAACGATCAAAATCCATCTTAGATAAAATATAGTTCGATGTTCCGTTTAAAATACCCGTTAAATCAGTCAGTTGGTTAGCAGATAACCCCACTTCAACAGCGTTGAGTAGCGGAATTCCTCCACCAACACTTGCTTCATAGAGTAATAATGTTCCGTGTTCATTGGCAATAGCTACCAACTCATCAATGCGATTGGCCAGTAAATCTTTATTGGCAGTTACGACGTGCTTTCCTTTAGCCAGTAACGTCGCAATGTAGTCGCCTGCTGGATCTAACCCACCCATGGTCTCTACAACCACGTCTACATCGCTATTATAAATATCTTCGATATTATTTGTTATGGTTACATTTGTAGTATCTACCGTTAAATTCTTTCCTTCGTTGCGGTCTAACGCATGGGTAATGGTGAGGGGTTCACCTAATATTGATTGAATTTTCTCTTGGTTTGTTTGAATAACATTAAACACACCACTTCCAACAGTTCCAACGCCTAAAACGGCCACCTTCATTGTCAAAAACCTCCTTTTGGTTAATATACTTATTAATTTTAGTACTAAAAGTATAAAAACACAAGGTTAAATCTATGAAAAGACTTCTCATAATAAAAAGTTTAGTGTAAGATAGTAATTGTTATTAAAGGAATTTCAAATTAAAGGATGGTTAAAAATGAAAGTGGCAAAGTTTGGCGGAAGCTCTTTAAGTAACGCTGAGCAAATTAAAAAAGTATCTCGTATTATTCAAAATGATCCAGCAATTCGTATTGTAGTGGTCTCAGCTCCGGGAGTACGCTTTCCGGAAGATATTAAAGTAACAGATTTATTAATTGATCTTTATCGTTGTCAATCTAATGGAGAAGATGTTCAAAAACCGCTTCAATTAATTTTAGATCGCTACCGAGATATTATAACGGATTTAGATCTAGATGAATCTTTAGTCGAAACATTTGAAAAGACATTACTTACTTATTTAGACACGATTAAAGACCCTAAACGCTTAGAAGATGCTTTAAAGTCTTCAGGAGAAGACTTCAATGCTCAAGTGATGAGTCAATATTTAACAAGCATTGGAAACCCTTCTAAATACGTCTCACCAAAAGAAGCAGGCATTATTGTTTCTGATGAACCAGGAAATGCGCGCTTATTATCGGAGTCCTATGAAAAGATCGCTCAGTTAAGGGATGAAGAAGAATTATTAATTGTTCCTGGCTTTTTTGGTTATTCAAAAGCGGGTGATATTGTCACTTTCTCTAGAGGTGGATCGGATATTACGGGTGCCATTTTAGCTAGTGGTGTGGATGCGGATGTTTATGAAAACTATACAGATGTTTCTTATATTTATTCTGCTCACCCAGGAATCATTAAAAATCCCCATGCAATTCACGAATTAACTTATAAGGAAATGCGAGAATTAGCTTATTCAGGATTTGGTATCTTCCATGATGAGGCGCTAGAACCCGTTTATAAACACCGCATTCCGGTGATGGTGCGAAATACGAATCGCCCGGACATTGAAGGGACGATGATTGTATCGACTCGTGAAATTGATGCAAACACGCCGGTAACGGGTATTGCAGGTGATGATGGGTTTATTTCCATTTCCATCGAAAAATACTTATTAAACCGAGAAGTAGGGTTTACACGTCGTCTACTGCAAATTTTTGACGATTTTGGGGTATCCATTGAACATATTCCAACGGGAATTGACAACATTTCGGTCATTATTCGTCAGCAAAAGCTAGATGAGAGTGGAGTTTCGTTAGATACTATTTTAAACAAAATTAAAGAAGTCCTTGAGCCTGAAGAGTTAGAAGTAGAAGAGAATCTATCTTTAATTATGGTGGTCGGTGAAGGCATGCGTGAAGGGGTCGGGGTATTAAACACCGCTACGGAGGCGTTAAGTCAAAGTGATATTAACATTCGCATGATTAACCAAGGTGCTTCAGAAGTAAGTATGACCTTTACCATTCAATCGACTCAAGAAGAAAAAGCTTTGAAAACGTTATATAATGCATACTTTAATAAATAAACGACTCACTTAGTGAAGTGTATTAATCGTATCTCCTTTACGTGTGTGCTATAATACAATTATGACAAAGACGTTTATTTAAAGGAGGATTATCATGAGTAAAAATAATTCAAGTGTAGGTCGTATTCTATTAGGATCTGCATTAGCTGTTGCAGGTTTAGCAGCTTTTGTATACTTTTCTGACGATGCTCGTGAGAAAGTAGAAGGTACTGTAAACCGCGAGCGTGCGAAGTATTTAGTTAGAAACAAAATGAACGCACCTCAAGCCTTTGTTGATGCAGTAGATAACTTATCTGATAGCGAAGTAACTACATTAATGCGTTCTCTTGACAAAGCAGGCGATGCAGGTGAGAGTATTTTAGATACTGTTACTGATGCAGTAGATAAAAGTCGCGATCTATTAGAGCGCGTTGCAGATTACTTTGATAACTAATTTATCTTTGAAAGAGCTCTTTACTAAAGGGGCTCTTTTTTAATTGGAGAAAGTAAAGGGTGGCGATCGATGAAGCATATCGATGAACTAGAATTAGCTGAACAAAAAGAGCATCTTCGTTGGATGCAAGAAGCTTTAGATGAAGCGAAAAAAGGAATGGCGATCGGCGAAGTGCCTATCGGTGCAGTGGCTATTTTAGATGGAGAAATTATTGCTCGTGGGTATAATTTAAGAGAAGTGAACCAACAAGCTACTTCCCATGCGGAAATGGAAGTTATTCAAAAAGCAAACCAATCTTTAAAGGCTTGGCGATTATCTAATGCGACATTATACGTCACGTTAGAGCCTTGTGCCATGTGCGCTGGAGCAATTATTTTAGCGCGGTTTAAACAAGTCGTTTACGGCGCCAAAGATCCTAAAGGAGGCTGTGCGGGTTCGTTAATGAATTTATTAGAAGACGAACGTTTTAACCATCAACCAGAAGTTATTTACGGCGCCTTAGAAGAAGAGTGTAGTAGCCTTTTAAAAGACTTCTTTCGCCAGTTAAGAAGACGGAATAAACGACGTAAACAAGCTCAAAAAACTAATACTAGCAAATAAAAACAAATGTGTTATAATAGGTTTTGGGCAATGATGGAGCCGTGAATGAGTCAGGGTCGGAAGACAGCAGCTATAAGCGGTGAAGTCATGTGCCTTTTTTATTTTTAAAATTTAACAAGCTTAGTCAGAAAATACTGGCTAAGCTTTTTTTGTCGTCGAACAATGTTTCGATTTTTGGTATAATAGTAAGGAAGCAACTTTAAGTTAAAGGAGGGCTAAGAATGAGTTATCAAGCGTTATATCGGGTGTGGCGTCCCCAAACATTTGACGAATTAATTGGGCAAAACGTCATCTCCCAAACATTAAAAAACGCAGTTAAGTATGAACAGCTCGGTCATGCTTATTTATTTACAGGTCCTCGCGGAACAGGTAAAACAAGTGCCGCTAAAATATTAGCCAAAGCAGTGAACTGTCCTCATTCAACGGATGGCAATCCCTGCAATGAATGTGAAATTTGTCAAAACATTACCGAAGGCCGACTTAGTGATGTTATTGAAATTGATGCGGCAAGTAATAATGGGGTTGAAGAGATTCGTGATTTAAGAGATAAAGTACGCTACGCTCCAACTCAAGCAAAATATAAAGTATATATTATCGACGAGGTTCATATGTTAACAACAGGAGCCTTCAACGCATTACTCAAAACGCTTGAAGAGCCGCCAGGGCAAGTGATTTTTATTTTAGCCACTACCGAACCTCATAAAATACCAGATACCATTATTTCTAGAACGCAACGATTCGATTTCCAAAGAATTCAAGATCAAGATATTGTTGAACGAATGCAATATATTTTAGATGCTGATGGAGTTCGTTACGATGAAGAGGCGTTAGAAATTATTGCTCGAGCTGCTCAAGGTGGGATGCGCGATAGTTTAAGCCTTCTTGACCAAGCTCTTTCTTATTCTAGAGAGCTTGTCACAGTAGAAGCCGCGCTAGAAGTTTCGGGAAGTTTAGATCAACAAGTCTTAGTGGAATATATTCGTCATCTTTATGACGGACAAACAGAAGACGCGCTCCAAACGTTTCAGCGCCAAGTTCAAAAGGGCAAACAAGGTAGTCGCTTTGTTGAAGAACTGATTTTATTCGCTCGTGATATTCTATTAACGACCCATACAAGTAAAAATTATACATTACTATCTAAGGATGAATTGAAACCTTTAAGTGGAATTGAAGTTTCTTTTTATTATGGTTTGATTGATCAATTAAACGAAGCGATTGTTCAAATGAGACTTTCTAATCAACCGGATTTATATGTAGAAGTATTAACAGTACGTCTTGCTCACCGTCTTTATACTAATGAAACGTCCTCTGGACAAGTCGCAGAGGATGCAAGCCTCATCACAGAGTTGCGCCAACAAATCGAAGGACTCCAGCATCAACTCAATCAAGTGAATCGAAATGTTCCTTCATCGGCACAACCAACGGCTGAAAGACCAACAATTCAACCAATCAATGAAACGACTTCTTTAAAAGAAGAACCAAAAGCGAGTGTACAAGATAATTCTACAACAGAGAAAAAGCGAGTAGCACCTGTACGCAGAACGGCTACGATGAAGCCTTATGAATTAAATGTAGAAGAAGTCTTTGATGTTTTAAATAATGCTCAAGCTAAACATAAAAAGCAATTAGAACATTACTGGACCCAAATTATTTCACAGCTTTCACCTAAATTAAGACGTTACTTTGACAAAAACACGCCGCCGGTAGCAGCAGGTCCTGGACAAGTGTTAATTAGTTTCCAGCGAGAAAATTATGCCAGCTTCATCCAACATAATGAGGAGTTGAAAGACCTACTGGTTCAAAGTTTGTCACAAATAATGAACGAAGCGGTAAAGGTATATGTCATTGTTGAAGAAGACTGGCGTCATATTTATAAAACTTACGTCGAACACTTTAAAAAGTCAGGGAATAAACGCCCAGTAGCAGTGCCTGAATCTCTTTTGGAAGATTATCCGGCCCCAACTAAACAAGACACCCTTGAAGTAACAAATCCTCAATCAGCAGATAGCGAGCAAGAAGAAGCTCCGGAAGTTGAAAGGGATGAAAATATTCAAAGTTTAGACGCTTCTATACCGCCCGAGCATTCGGCAGAAGAAGACGAATTAATAACAAAAGCCATTGATTTATTTGGCGAAGATAATGTCAATATCATTCGTTAAAAGTTCATGTTAAAATGACGATAGAGAATTAATATTTAATGAATTGAAAGGGAGAATTACAATGCGTGGAATGGGAAATATTCAAGGCATGATGCAGAAAATGCAAAAGATGCAAAAACAAATGGAAAAAGAACAAAAAGCGATTGAGGAAACAGTATATACAGCGAAAGATCCTTCGGGAATGGTTACAGTAGAGATGAATGGAAAGCGCGAATTAATCGATTTAGCGATTCAACCGGAAGCGGTTGATCCAGAGGATGTCGATATGTTACAAGATTTAATTATTACAGCAGTCAACGACGCTTTACGTCAAGTAGATACAGATACGCAAGAGCGTTTAGGTAGTTTCACTCAAGGATTGAATTTACCTTTTTAAAATAAGAAAGGACGTGTTTGATGATGCAATACCCTGCGCCTCTCGCAAAGTTGATGAATAGTTTTACTAAGTTACCAGGGATTGGATCCAAAACAGCAGCGCGACTCGCGTTTTACATTTTAGATATGGACGAGCGAGATGTTACTCAGTTTGCTCAAGCTTTAATTAACGTCAAGCGCGATTTAATGTATTGCCAAGTGTGTGGCAACATTTCGGATACGCCTGTTTGTTCCATTTGTGCAGATGAAACACGTGATCAGTCACAAGTCCTTGTTGTAGAAGATGCTAGAGATGTCATGTCCCTTGAGCGAATGCAAGAGTACAAAGGATTATATCATGTTTTACACGGCGTCCTTTCTCCGATGGAAGGAACAGGGCCAGAAGATTTAAACATTGCCGGACTAATTAAACGACTGCAAGATGAAACGATTAAAGAAGTCATCATCGCAACGAATGCCACCGCTGAAGGCGAAGCAACGGCGATGTATTTAGCTCGTTTAATTAAACCAGCGGGTATTTCAGTTACCCGACTCGCTCATGGGCTATCTGTTGGAAGTGACATTGAATATGCCGATGAAATGACGCTATTTCGTGCGATTGAAGGCCGAAGAGAATTATAAGTAAAGGAGGATGGACAAAGGTGTCAGGTAAATTTATTACATTTGAAGGCCCTGATGGATCAGGCAAGACGAGTGTTATTGCTCGAATCATTGAATTATTAAATGACCAAGGAATAACAGAAATTGTTTCCACAAGAGAACCAGGTGGAAGTGCCATTGCTGAGCGCATTCGTGAAGTTATTTTGGACGTCAACCATACCGAAATGGATTCAAGAACAGAAGCACTCCTCTATGCAGCTGCTAGAAGACAACATTTAGTCGAACGTATCCTACCGAGTTTACAAGAAGGTAAACTTGTTTTGTGTGACCGCTTTGTCGACAGCTCCTTAGCTTATCAAGGAATCGCACGGGGCATTGATATTGAAAAAATTTGGCAAATTAACCAATTTGCCATTGAAGGGTATATGCCAGTGTTAACATTTTTACTCGACGTTCCCGCCGAAGTAGGACTAGAACGTATTTATAAAGCAAGAGGAGAAAGGCAATACGACCGACTTGATCAAGAAAGTCTTTCGTTTCACCAAAAAACGCGCCAAGCTTTTTTAGATTTTGCTGAACAAAGCGACCGTATCGTTGTGGTTGATGCGACCCAGTCGATTGATGATGTAGCTAAGGCTTGTTTAGTCATTTTAAAAGAACGACAGATCATTTAATTAAAGGAGGTTATTCCGATGAAACTCATTGTAGCGATTGTTCATGATGATGATAAACACGTTTTAGAAAGTGAATTTAGAAAAAACAAAATTCCTTCAACCCGTTTGAGTAGTACAGGGAGCTTTTTACGCTCTGGAAATACGACTTTTTTAATTGGAATTGAAGAAAGTCGCGTAGATGAAGTGTTGGAAGTCATTAAGAAAAACTGTGAAGCTCGGGATGAAGTTATTACCGCACCGATTAATTTATATGTCAACTTAGAGATGTCGACAGCATATCCTGTCAACGTTCATGTTGGAGGAGCCACTGTTTTTATTTTACCAATTGAAGAGATGTTTCGTTTTTAAGTAAAAGAAAGGGGAGAGCCAATGGGGATTAAGCAAGTGGATGACCACGTTCAATATTTTCAAACCCTTGTTCAAGAAGGCACCCTTTCTCACGCTTATTTATTGACCGGGAACGCTCATGATGACAAATTACAAGTTGTCCAAAAAGTCGTCGAAGAACTTATCAAGAAAGAACCATTACCGCAAGAAGAAACGAGACGTCTCATTGATAATGTAAAACAAGATCAGTTTGCTGATTTACTTTTTATAGAGCCAGAAGGTCAAACCGTTCGGATTGATCAAATCCGTCAATTAAAAGAGTGGTTATCGACGAGTTCGATGGAATTAAACTTTAAAGTAGCGGTGATTGAGGCGGCAGATAAAATGAACACAGCGTCTTCTAATAGCTTATTGAAACTGTTAGAAGAGCCTCAAGAAAGAGTCTATTTATTTTTACTGACTTCCGAAGCGTCCGCTCTTTTACCGACGATTCGCTCGAGAACACAACAGATTCATTTTTTTGATTCAGATTTAACGCACCAATTAAATGAACTGCAAAGAAATTATTCAGTGAGTGACTTTCATAGTGAAGTCATCGTCCGATTTCCAACGCAAATGCAAACAGCGATATTGGAAGACTATGATGAAGCCGACTTTGATCAATTTTTGAAAGTTTTTAATTATTTTTACAAGTTATTATTTACAAAAGATACGTATGGATTAATTGTCGTTCAAACCCATTTAAAGGATTATTTCCCCAAAACGGGTGCTTCAATCGGGTTAGAGTACTTATTCATGTTAAATCATAGCGTACTCATGCATTTAGTTGCGGTAAAAACACCACCTACGTTTCAAAATTATTGGATTAAAGAATGGGTCAACCAAGTAGACAATGACCCCGGGCGTTGTATTCAAATTCACCAAAATTTAGTGAACGTTAAAGAGCGTTTACGTTTCAATGTCGCGCCTCAATTAGCCTATGAACAACTGGTCATTCGCTGTCTTGAAGATTAAATTAGAAAGGTAGAAACAGAATGAATACAGAGCACTTATATCGTTTGATTGAACAAATCACCCAACAAATGGACTCATTAAATGAATCTGTTTCTATCTTACAATCATCTTTGAAAGATTTAGCGGAAGAAAATGAACGTCTTAAATTAGCCAACCAAAGTTTAATTGCGATCTTTTCTGAAGTGCCAGCTAATCAAGATGAGTCATCGATTATTATTGATCCCATTGGACAATCCACCCATCAAGATGAGTTGGCAGATCAACCAACGGCTAGTGCAGCCTACGTTCCTGTTCATGGCGGGAGTCACGAACGTCTTCAAGCTATTTATGATGAAGGAATTCATGTCTGTCATGAAATGTTTGGAACGAAACGTGAAGATAATGAGGGTTGTTTAATGTGTTTGGATATTATTGACCGGTTGGCTTAGGAGGAAAGTTTGTTGGAACAATATGATTTGGATCAACTCGTTCAACCAAATGAACGAGTTGATTTATTTATACGGGAAAATTTAAAGATTATTCAAAGTAAAGACTATTTCGCCATGTCGATCGATGCGATTTTGTTAGCAGACTTTGTTCGCTTAACTAAAAAGCCAGTTCGGATTATGGATTTTTGTAGCGGTAATGGTGTCATCCCTCTTTTATTAAGTCACCGTACGTCCTCTAAAATAATGGCAGTTGAATTACAAGAGCCGTTAATCGACTTGGCAAGACGCAATATGCTAATAAATCAACTCCAACATCAAATTGAATTAGTCCATCAAGATATTAACGATTTAACGGTGAAGGAGTGGGGGACGTTTGACATTATTACGTGCAATCCGCCTTATTTCCCTTTAACTGATCAAGTAAAAAAACACCAATTAGATACCCATGCCATCGCAAGGCACGAAATATATTTAACGGTGGACCAATGGGTTAAAAAAGCGACCCAACTGTTGAAAACAAAAGGACGTTTATATATTGTTCACCGTCCCGAGCGTTTAGACGACTTAATGGAGTCTTTATTAAATCACGGATTTGGCATTTATCGTTTACGCTTTATTCACCCTAAAAAGGAAAAGCGCGCCAATATTGTCTTAATTGAAGCCATTTATCAAGGAGGACGTCAAGGAGTCCGAATTGAGCCGCCATTAGTGGTCCATGAAGAAGACGGAACTTATACAAAGGAAATGAATGAGTTGTTTTATGGCGAGTAATCACTTTTTCTATGTGTTGTATTGCAGGGACGATACACTGTATGCAGGGTATACGACCAATTACTACCGGCGGTTAAGGCAACACAATAGCGGACAAGGAGCTAAATATTTAAAGGCAGCTTCTCGAAGGCCCGCTCGGTTAATCTATGCGGAAAGTTGGCCAACGAAACGACAAGCCATGCAACAGGAATATTGGTTTAAACAATTAACGAGACGTCAAAAAGAGCACTATTTAGCTTATCATCAAGTAGAAGAGTTAACTCAACCTTTTATTACTGCTTTCCAACGTCAAACTGAAGAGATAGGAGCGTATTATGAATATTCAACAAAGCTTTAAAGATGAAGAGAATAGGCCGTGTCTATATCTAGTGCCTACACCGATCGGTAACCTAGAAGACATGACTTATCGCGCGGTTAGAATATTAACTGAAGTAGATGTCGTTCTAGCAGAAGATACACGAATGACGGCTAAACTTTTTAATCATTATCAAATTAAAACCCCTCTGAAAAGCTTTCATGATCATAGTTCTAATCAGCGTGTAGATGAAATTATTCAAAAGATTCTATCGGGACAAAAAATTGCGTTAGTCAGTGATGCGGGTATGCCGTTAATTAATGATCCAGGTCATCCTCTTGTTCAAGAAGCATTAAAAAACAATATTCCAGTCATTGCTTTACCTGGAGCCAACGCTGCTTTGACGGCTCTTATTGCCTCTGGATTACCGGCGACAACGTTTACTTATTATGGCTTTTATCCAAGAAATAAAAATGACCGCCAAGAGCTCCTTCAATTTATTAAAACTCAAAAAGAAACGGCACTTTTCTACGAATCGCCTTACCGAATTACACAAATGTTACAGTCATTTAAAAGCGACTACTCACCTAATGCTCAAGTAGTGATTGCTAGAGAATTAACAAAGCGATTTGAGGAGTACCTTCGCGGTACAGTGGATGAAGTATTAACTCATGTTAAAGAGCAAGGGATTAAGGGAGAATGTGTTGTTCTTTTGGAAGGATTAGATGATGATCCAAAGAAAGATCAAGATCCTTTACTTACTTTAAGTATTTCAGATCACGTCAAACAATTGATAGAACAAGAAAAAATAAAACCCAATGCAGCGATTAAAAAGGTGGCTAAAATACGTCAACTACCAAGATCGCAAGTATATAATTCCTATCATAATATTGATTAGTTAAAGGAGGCGACAATGTACTTTTGGATTAGTGGCACACTGGCTTTGTTTGGATGTGTAGCGTGGATTAAACAATGGCAAAAATTTCCTGCGATTGCTTGGTATTTTTATGCTTTGGCCAGTTTAATTTTAGGTTTAATTGAACATAGTACGCCCTTTTTTCTTTATGGTATTCGTTACTTTTTTCTAGTAATCAGTGGCTTTATCACGCTGTTGATGCCGTTTATTTTAATGGGAATCGGAAGCGTCGGGTTATTTAAAACCCTCCAACAATCTCGGACTAAACCAATAGAAGTCATCTTAAACGTTAGTTTATTTCTTATTTTTACAAGTTTTGTGTTATTTACTCTATGGGGTCTTACTCAAAAAGCGACGATGAACTTTGCTCGTTTTATTAGTATTTATAGTTTACTGGCAACTTATTTTTTTGCGACTGTGTTAAGTTTTTTGATGCTGATGGGTGTGTTATATTGGTGGCCTAAACCTAAAGAGGTCAATCAACTCATTATTTTAGGAACAGAAATAGATGAAGAAGGACAAGTGTTAGATACGTTAAGGCGACGCTTAAATAAAGGACTTGCTTATTATAATCAGTCTTCTAAAGATTTGCATTTCGTTTTAACAGGAGGGGCGGTATTAGATCAGCCAGTGAGTGAAGCGTCTCAGATGAAAAATTACCTCATTGATCAAGGAATTGATCAAAAGAAAATTTGGCTCGAACCTCATGCGAAAAATACACAAGAAAACTTTTATTTTACATGGCAACTGTTAAGTCGAATGAAACAAACGGTTAAACCACTTGTTATAACAAGTGCCTTCCATGTTGTTCGCTCCAAGTATATTGCCCAATCTCAAGGAATTAAGACAAGCTTTTTAACTTCTTCAGTTTCTTGGTATTTATGGCCCTATTTAGTAGCTAGAGAATATTTAGCTTTTATTTTATTAACGAAATTATTCAACTATATTTTTATTCTCGGCGTTTTTTGTATTGGGATATATCAAGTGCTCTTTTTAGTTCCATAAGGAGGGTTAAAAATGGTCCAGCGTTGTCAGTGGATTCAAGATAAGCCGGATTTTTACGTGGCTTATCATGATACAGTTTGGGGAAAGCCGTGTTATAATGACAGAGAACTTTTTCAATGGTTGACGTTAGAAGTCTTTCATAGTGGTTTATCTTGGCAACTGGTTTTATCTAAATTAGATGACTTCCAACAAGCCTTTGATGGACTTGACCCAGAAAAAATCAGTCAATATACAGCTTGCGATGTGGAACGTTTAATGAATAATCCTAAAATTATTCGCCACCGTCGAAAGATTGAAGCCACGATTCAAAATGCCCAAAGCTTTTTAGCCATCAAAGAAGAGTGGGGGTCGTTTAGTCGCTATATTTGGCATTTTACACAAAATAAGCCAGTGATTCGAAAAGACGGCGAAGCGATGCAAACAAGGAGTGCTTTAAGCGATCAAGTAACCCAAGATATGAAGCAAAAAGGTTTTAAGTTTATTGGTTCAACGACGATTCACTCTTACTTACAAGGAATTGGCGTCATCAATGATCATGATGAAACGTGTCTATTTAAATAAAGGAGGTCCTCTTTAATGAAGAAAATGCTCGGATTTTTAACAATATTAGCAGTATTGAGTTTTATTTCAATTTTTGTTGGCGTGCGTGACTTATCTTTATTAAAGATGGCTTCTTTTGATCAAACGGATTGGCATATTATTAAAGAAGTTCGTCTACCGCGAACGATTAGTTTAATTATCGTTGGAGCAGTTATGAGTGTTAGCGGGTTATTGATGCAAAAGCTAACTCAAAACCGCTTCGTCTCGCCAACGAACGCCGGTACAAGTGAAAGTGCGCAATTAGGTATATTATTAAGTATTTTATTTTTCAGTTCGAGTTCTCCTCTACTTAGAACTTTTGTCGCTTTTTTATGTGCTTTTCTAGGAACTGTTTTATTTTTATGGCTTATTAAATACTTAAAAGGCCCAGGACACTTATTAGTGCCTCTTGTAGGACTCATGTTTGGAGCGATTATTCGGTCAGTCGTCACTTTTATTGCTTATCAATATGGCGTAACGCAAAATATTACCGCATGGATGCAAGGGAATTTTTCTTTAGTCAATCAGTATGATATGTGGCTTTTAATGATCGGTTTAATTTTATTAGTAGGCGTTTTTTTATTTTCTAACCATTTTACTTTAGTAGGAATGGGCGAGGAGATGACAGCGGCTTTAGGTGCACACTACGAGCGCTTGTTGTATTTTGGTATTTTACTGGTCGCTTTAGCAACCAGCGTTTCTATCGCTGTGGTTGGTTATTTGCCTTTTATTGGTTTAGTTATTCCCAATATTGTGACTTATTTATGGGGCGACCATTTAAAAACAGCTCAATATTATACAGCGGCTTTAGGAAGTATCTTTTTGGTTGCTTGCGACTTAATGGCTCGTTTAGTGATTCGTCCTTATGAAGTGCCGGTGAATTTAATTGTCGGTATTTTAGGCGGTATTTTATTTGTAAGTATGTTGTTAAAAGAAGGGAGACGAAGCTATGTTTAATCATTTAACTTGGTCTTCCGCTCGTAAACGATTAGTCGCATTGCTTTTAATTGTTTTAGTGTTATCTATCTTTTACATGACTTATGCGGTTTATGGTAATTGGGAGTTTGCAGCAAGTTTAAGAGGTAAAAAGTTACTCGCGATTTATTTAGTTGGCGTTGCTTTAAGTGTTTCGACGATTAGTTTTCAAACTTTAGTGGAAAACCAACTCATTACCCCGCAAATTTTAGGAATTGATGAAGCTTATTTACTGATTCATACTCTCTTTTTAACTTTTAGTTACCGATATTTCGGCCAATCGTTAACTCTATCTTTGCCTTTATTTATCAGTACTCTTGTAGTGATGGTTAGTTTGTCACTGTTATTATTCCGTGTTTTTATTACGAAACACCGGCAAGATATTTTTTTAATGTTAATGACGGGAATGACGTTGAGTTTGGTCTTTCGGAGTATGAGTCAATTTTTACAAGTCATGTTAGATCCGAATGAATACCAACGTCTGGTTGTTCGAATTTACCCAAGTTTTGCCAATATTCAAGCATCGGCTCTACCTATCAGTATCTTTGTTATATTGAGTGCTTTAGTGGTCTTATGGGTTTATAGCGTTCGGTTAGATGTGATGCGCTTGGGCCGGCACTTGGCTATTAGTTTAGGAGTAGATGTAGGGCACGTTCAGTGGGTTACTTTTGCAGCAGTCAGTGTGTTAGTTAGTGTCAGTACGGCGTTAGTCGGTCCTTTAACATTTTTAGGATTTATTGTTGCTAATGTGGCTTATCAAACGAGTCCTTTATTAACTCACAAATATTTATTTTGTTACGCCAGCGGAATAAGTTTAATTATCCTACTTTTAGGTCAAATTGGCATTGAGCACGTGGTGGGATGGAGTACGCCGATTGCGGTTATTATTGAGTTAGTTGGAGGCGCTTATTTTATTTATCAATTATTGAAAGAAAGGAGAGGGTCTGGATGGGCTTAGAGATTCAAAAGGTTCATAAAAATTTTGGTGCGAAAGAAATATTAAAAGATATTACAGTTTCGATTCCAGAAAACAAATTGACGACGATTATCGGACCGAATGGATCAGGTAAAAGTACCTTATTATCGATTATTAGTCGACTCATTGATAAAGAACAAGGAGAAGTTTACATTGATAATAAAGAAATTGACCAGTGGCCTACAGGCGAACTCGCTCAGAATTTATCGGTCTTACGTCAAACGAACCGAGACGATTTGCGCTTAACCGTTGAAGAGTTAGTTAAATTCGGTCGATTTCCCTATAGTCAAAATCGCCTGACCACTCAAGATGTGTATATTGTTGAAGATGTCTTAGCGCAAATGAACTTAACGCCCATTCGCCATCAATTACTCACTTCTCTTTCTGGAGGACAGCGTCAAAGAGCGTTTTTAGGAATGATTTTAGCTCAGCAAACAAAGTATATTTTATTGGATGAGCCGTTAAATAATTTAGATATGCGCTATGCGGTGGAGTTGATGCAACAATTAAGGCAATTAGTCGAGGCACAAAATAAAACGATCGTAACAGTCGTTCATGATTTAAACTTTGTCTCCCACTATGCAGATTATGTTATTGCTTTAAAAGACGGTCAAGTCTTTAAAGAGGGGACGTTGCAAGAAGTCATGCAGTCTGAAATTTTATCGGAGCTTTATGATATGACGATTGATATTGAAGAGATTCGCGGTAAATATTATTGTTTAAGTTATGGTTAAGGAGGAATAGGATATGAAATGGATGAAGAAGTTAGTCACTTTAATGACATTACTATTGGCTTTAGTTAATTTACCCGTACATAGTTTTGCTAAAGACACGGTGACCTTTAAAACGGAAGATGGCGAAGTAGAAATTGCTAAAGATCCTACTAAAATTATTGCTTTTGATTTAGGTACGTTAGATACGTTAGCTCAATTAGGTGAAGAAGCTCGTGTTGTAGGAGGGCCGGAACACGCAATTTTTCCAGAACATTTAAAGGAAACCTATGCTTCCATTGAAAATGTTGGCGGAATGAAAGACCCTGATTTAGAAAAGATCAACGCCCTACAGCCTGATGTCATTTTTATTTCCAGCCGTCAAGCGGACTTTGTAGCGGACTTTGAAAAGATTGCGCCAGTGGTTTTTGTTCCTGTAATGGATGAAAATCAGTGGACAACGACTAAAGAACACACCCTCGCTTTAGTGGAGCTAGTAGGTAAAACAGATCAAGCGCAAACAATAATTGATGATTTAGAAAGTCAAATGGCGCAACTTAAAGAAAAAGCTCAAAATAAAAAAGCCTTATTTATGATGCTAAATGAGGGAACATTATCCGTTTTTGGGGCAACAAGTCGTTATGGCATCCTTTATAATGAATTTGGTTTTGAACCAGCTGATGAAGCCATTGATGCAAGTTCTCACGGCCAACAAGTGACTTTTGAATATGTTTTAGAGAAAAATCCTGACGTGTTATTTGTACTGGACCGTCAACGTGCTATTGGCCAACCTGCGGATGAAAACAATGCATTATTAGATAATGAATTAATTAAACAAACCGGGGCGGGTAAAGACGGTGCAATTGTAACCGTGCAACCAGACGCTTGGTATTTATCTGCTGGTGGATTAAAAACAACACAAATTATGATTGACGATGCGAATAAAGTCCTTGAATAATTTTTAAGAAGAACGGTTAGAAAATGGATTTCTAACGGTTCTTTTTCTATCTATTCAAATAAAGTTGTGGTACAATTCACCTAAAAACTTTTTTAGAATGTAGGGAATAGAATGGATAAAGAATTTTTTAATTTACCCCTTGAAGACATTTACCAACAGTTAAATGTTGATGCTCAAGTCGGGTTAACAAAAGAAGAAGCGCAAAAAAGAACAACAACTTATGGTAAAAATGTTTTAAGTGATGGTAAAAAGGAGTCGCCTTTTAAGTTGTTTTTTAAACAATTAACCGATCCGATTATTATTTTATTACTTTCTGCGTCAGTTCTTTCCATCTTTTTAGGTGATTTAATGGACGCGCTGATTATTTTTGTAATTGTGTTTATTTCCGCCACCCTTGCCTTTTTCCAAGAATATAATGCAAGTAAGGCGATGGAAGAGTTGTCTTCTTTAGTGAAAGCCAAAATTACTCTTCTTCGGGATGGAACACCGACTGAAATTGAAGTTGAAGATGTGGTTCCTGGTGATATTTTAATTTTAAATTCAGGTGACATTCTTCCGGCCGATGGACGATTTATTTCGACAAATGATTTAACCGTCAACGAAGCAGTTTTGACCGGTGAATCGTTCCCTGTCGAAAAGGAAGTGGGAAATTTAGAAGGTGACGTTCCCCTAGCGAAACGCTCGAATAGTGGTTACATGGGGTCCAACGTTGTATCCGGAACCGGTAAAATGATCATTACCGCAACAGGAAGAAATACTTATTTTGGGGGGGTAGCTAAAGATTTACAAAAACAAGCTCCTATGACTGAATTTAAAAAAGGGTTGAACCGCTTTGGACGGCTTTTAATGACCATTTCTGTGGTAATGATCCTGTTAATTTTCTTTTTAAACTTAACAATGCATAAAAATATCTTTGACTCGTTAATGTTTGCGATTTCTCTAGCTGTGGGGATTACACCGCAACTTTTACCAGCCATTAGTTCGGTCAATTTATCCCTTGGCGCTAAGCGAATGGCACAAAAGGATGTGATTATTCGTCAGCTAGATGTTATTGATAACATTGGAGGAATGGATGTTCTTTGTTCAGATAAGACAGGAACTATTACGGAAGGAGGCGTTAAAATTGATGCCGCCTTTGATCTACAAGAGAATAAATCACAAGAGCTGTTAAAACTTGTCATCGATAATGCTTATTATTCTAGTTCAAATAATAATAGTATTGACCAAGCATTATTAACTTTAAAAGACCCTCATGATATGCCTGGTAAGAAAATATCGCAAAAAGCTTATAACTTTACCGACCGCATGTCATCTGTGGCGGTGGCTTACGACGATGAGCGTTTTATGGGAATGAGACGTTTGATTATTACTAAAGGGGCTATTAAAAATGTGATTGGTATTTGCGATCGAGCCTTAGATAATAATGGTCAAGTAGTAGATATCAACACTCGCTTAGACGATATTAACCAAATAATGGAAGAATTAGGTAGTCAAGGGTACCGTGCGTTAGCCATTGCGGTAAAGGAATTCGATGAAGAAGCAGAGTTTAATAAAGGAATGATTTTTGTAGGGTTTATTACCTTTTTTGACCCATTAAAACACGACTCTAAAGAAGTGATTGAAAAAATTAATGAACTTCAAGTGGACTTCAAAATTATTACGGGAGACTCTTTAAATGTCGCTAAATTTCTAGCTACTGAATTAGGTTATGACGCAACAGAAGTTATTTCAGCCAATGAATTGAAAAACATTTCATTAGAACAACAAGGTGAATTGGTTGAAAAGATAAAGATTTTTGCTGAAGTGGAACCTGAAATGAAGAAAAGTATTATTAAATTGTTGAAAAAGCAAGGCCACTTAGTTGGCTATATGGGAGATGGGATTAACGATGTACCTTCTCTTCATGAAGCAGATGTGGCGATTTCCGTCGATGACGCCGTAGATGTTGCTAAAGAAGCGGCTAATATTGTCTTATTAAAGTCCGATTTATCGGTTGTATTAGACGGGATTGTTGAAGGACGTAGAGTATTTGCGAATACGATGAAATACATCTTCATTGCGGTATCTGCTAACTTTGGAAATATGTTTTCAATGGCAGGAGCATCATTATTGCTTAAATTTTTACCCTTATTGCCTAAACAAATACTAATGACTAACTTACTTCAAGATTTACCGGCGATGTCTCTTGCGTCAGATAATGCCGACGAGGGATGGATTACTCGTCCCCATCGATTTAACTTTAAGTTCATTATTAAGTTTATGATTACTTTTGGTTTAATTTCGTCTATTTTTGACTACTGTATGTTTGCGGTACTCCTTCATATCAATGCAAATGAGCAACTCTTTCAAACCGTATGGTTTACCGAATCAGTTATTTCAGCGGTTATGTTAATGATTGTTTTAAGAACAACTTTACCTGTGGTTCGTTCTAAACCAAGCAAGCGTCTCCTACTTACATCAGGGTTCATTATTGCCTTTACGGCGGCGTTATCTTATTTACCTTTTAATCATTTATTAGGGTTTATACCCATTCCTCTTTTCATGTGGAAATATATTTTAGGTGTCATTGCGATTTACATGATAGTAGGAGAACTGTCTAAACGTTTATTTTACAAATATAATCGACCATAAAAACAAAACGACCCTCTTTTTTAAAAGAGAGTCGTTTTTATATTAGTGTCCTTTTTTTAGCTCTGCTAAAATTTCAGTTAATAGTTCAGTTTCAGTCGGAACAGTAGCTTCATCCACTTCTTCTTGAACTTTTCTCTTCGCGTTCATTTGTTGTAATCCTTTAACGGTTAAAAATAACATAAAGCCAATCATTAAAAAGTTAATGACTGCTTGTAAGAAGTTCCCGTAAGTTAACTTTGTGTTCCCGATTGTAATCGCTAAGTGAGAGACGTCAACCGCTCCTGTTACAGAGACAATAATTGGCATGAAAATATCATCCACTAAACTAGAGACAATTTTTGAAAAAGCGCCCCCTAAAATAACCCCGATAGCTAAGTTAATTACGTTATCTTGAGCGATAAACTCTTTAAATTCTTTCCACATATGAATAATTCCTCCTAAAATATGAATATCAATAGAATAGCATATTTCACAAACTTTGTATACTAGTCTGCTTTAGGAGAAATATATGTTTCGATAGGAAAGTCTTCTTTTGTAATTTGCCATTGCCCGGTATGAATCAATTGACTCCACTGATGGCCAATAAATGGACCACTGGTTAAGCCGGATGATCCGAGTCCGCTGACAGCCCAGACGTTAGAAAGAGTAGGAACTTCGCCGACTAAAACACCAGAATCCGGAGTGTAGGCACGGATTCCTACTTTAATACGGTGAATCGGATACTCGCTAAAGCCAGGTATCCACTCTTCAGCGAAGTTGACTAAATCGTTGATCCGTTCCATTTCAACGTCTAAACTATAATCGCGGTCATCTTCATGGGTCGCACCGATGACAATTTCACCGTTTTCATTTGGGATAATGTCAAATTTACCTGGTGCCATCACTACAGGCCAGTTGTTGCCTACCCATTCTTCATTAAAGGCACTATATAATTGACCTTTTTGCGGACGAATGGCTACCTCAAAACCTAAGGGTTCAAGTAAATTAGGTAACCAGGCTCCACTCGCTAAAAGAAGGCGGTCAAAAGTATAAGATGATTCGTCTGTGTGGACAGAAACTGTTTCTTCATGGCGTTTTAAATGGACGCGCTGATTGATATAAGTGCCTCCTAATTGCTGGAAAGCTTCTTTTAATGTAGCAATTAAAGCCTCCCCATCTACTCTGGCTCCACCTTTAACAAAGCTTGCTGGATAAGGTGAATTAAGAAGCGGAAAGCGTTCATTGACTTGCTGAGTAGTTAGCGTTTCAACGCCAACGATGGCAGGAGACTGCTCAAGTCGTTCCTGAGCTCGTTGGGCATCTCGTTCTAGAGAGGGTTGGTTTTTACGGGGCAAAAGGGTGCCAATGGCTTGGTAAAGTCCATTTGTTTCATGGCCGTCTTCTTTCAAGTCTTGAATTAATTGATGGTAGAACTCTGCTCCATTAGAGACTAAAAAGTACCACGGCTTATTGCGTCTTAATGTGAACCAAGGACAAATAATACCAGCTGCCGCTTTTGTAGCTTGGCCTGTTTCTTCATCAAATAAAGTAACCTTATAGCCTTGTCGTGCTAAATAATAAGCTGCCGTTGACCCGACAATGCCTCCACCAACAATTCCGATTGATAAATGTGACATACTCTCATCCTTTCTAAATTAATGATAAATGTTAGTTAAATCATAACATAACAGAAATTCAATAAATAAAGTTTTGGTATATCGAAAAAAAAGAAAAGAATAGACAAAAAATATTGACGTACACAAAAAATGTGATACTATCTAAAGAAGTTTTTAATAAATAACTAAAATTATTAGAAATACGGTGAAACTAGATGCGGTTCTAGCTAAATGTAGTGGTATTAATATAGGTGTTTTATTAGAGGGGAACTTATATGTTAAATATATCAAATGTATATAAAAGTTATGGAGAAAAAGAAGTGTTAAAAGGTGTTAGTTTTAAAGTGAACGCGGGGGAAATAGTTGGTTTAATTGGAGAAAATGGCTCAGGAAAAACTACTTTAATTAAAACTATTTTAGGGAGTGTGATAGCTGATTCAGGCGTGATTCAATTTAAAGAAAAGGACAACTACATCTCTGATTCTTTTTCTATGAAAGAAATAGGCTATTTATTAGACATTGATCTCATTCAAGAGTTGAATGCAGTGGAGTTATTAAAGCTATATTCTTTATACGAAAACAAAGGCTATAACTTGAAAAAAACTGAAGAAGCGTTGCAAGAATTTAAACTTCCTAGAGACAGTAAAATAAAAGAATATTCTTATGGAATGCAACAGAGATTACGTTTGTTACTTGCTCTTGACGAGACGCGACAATTATTAATTTTAGACGAGCCGTTGTTAGGATTAGATATTACCAGTATTGACTTGATGAAAAAGGTGTAAAACAATTTGTATCTCAAGGTGGAAGCGTTTTACTATCTTCACATCAATTAGCAGAAATCCAAGATATTGTAGATCGATATATAATATTAGATGATGGAATTATTAATGAAGAATTTACTGGAAATAGTGTGGTATTCCAAGTCGAAGTAAGAAGTGAGTTAGGTGAATTTGTTAAATTAACAAGTTTATTAAATGAGTGTGATGTGCTATTTCAAAAAGAAGAAGAGCACAGGAGATTGTATGTAGACCCTGAAAATTTAAATCGCGTACTACAAGAGGCATTTAAATTAAATTTAGAAGTAAATATTGAACAAAAAAATATAATTAATCAAACACTACTAAGAAAGTCTAAGGTGGGATCGAATGAATAATATAATAAAAGCTGAAATTTATAAATATATTAAAAATAGATGGGTATTGGGTTTGTTACTGATGTCTCTATTTCCCTTATTATTTGCCTTTATATTATTTCTAGATTTGCCTTCTATGAAGATTCATGCATCTTTTACGCCGATTAGCTTTGTCGATAGTATGTGGAGTTTTATGCTTACTACAACACTGCCTATATTATTCTTCTCATATGTCGCTTCACAATTAGGAGAAAGTATTAGGTCAGGAAAAATTATTTATGAGCTAACAAGAGTTGCCGATCGAAAAAAGCTTATTAAAGGGAAAATATCTGCACTATGCTTGTTAACGATAGGTTTCTTTTTGAGCGTAGTTATTCTATCAATCATCTCTTTTTATATTTTCATTAGTTCTAGTCGCTTTGGATTAAAGATGGAATTAGATTCATTTTTTTATCAAGAATTGATTGGGATGGTCTTGGCTGTCATTTATCTTATTTTTTATGCGGCTTTAAGTGCATATAATTCTTTCTATGTGTCTAGTTTTAGCGTAATGATTGGTAATTTTTTGCTGACTATTATTATGTCTTTTGTGGCCAATCATGAATATATTTCAAAATATATTCCCGGAAGCATTGTGTATGGTGCAATTATTCCAGAGGATAAATTTTATTATTATACTTTTTATCAAAGCGGATTACTTTTAGTATTGATTATCTTATTAAGTGTACTATCGATCAATAAGTTTAAAAAAGTGGATATCGGTTAGCGAATGGATGGCATTTGTCATAATCTAAGATATTGCATATTTGAATAATTATAATGAGATAAAATAATGTTCTGTCAAATGCTCTACCTCGTTAAAATTAAAATATGATAACTTGAATTTACCCAAAATTTTACGGTTTCATAGATAATAACAAAAGTCCGAGGTGTTCACATGTGGAAAGCATGGATTCCTCGGGCTTTTAAACTATCCACAGCGTAAATCTGTGGACTAATTTCGTCCTGTTGCATGGTATAATTGAATCATCACAAAACAAAAATACAGAACAGGAACTGAGGTTATTTTACCATGAATTCTATAGAAATATATCAAACGAAGCGAAGTTTACTTACTTTTTTAGAAAAACTGACTAAAGGTCTTTCTAAACCACGGAAGAAATTTTACAGCGATATTTTATATGGAATGTCAAAAGCTCAAAATACACTGTTATC
>NZ_FNEL01000096.1 GCF_900100125.1 Dolosicoccus paucivorans
AAATATAAAAATGGTGTAGCAATTAGAAATATACTTGAGAGTCCTAATTTCGTTACCAGACTAAAAGTGGATATCTCTTTATTGAACCGATTGCTTAATACCGCTCCTAACAAACCTCCAATCGCTTCTGCTGTCAAAAATAGGCCATATAATCCATTCGATAGATGAATGAACATATGGTGACTATATGGCAATAAAAGATTGTATCCTGCTAAGAAAAAATTCACTAATGAGGATAAAACTATAAGAAATAGAATCTGTTTATTGTCAAATATGTATTGAAATCCTGAAGCCATATCATAAAAAATACTTTTTATAGTGAAACTCACTGAAACACGTTCAAAATATAAAGGTTCGATGCACAATATTAAAATAGAAGAGATGATAAAAGTGATCCCATTCAATAGCAGAACTCCTTGAAGCTTCAATAAATTATATAATAATAATGAAACAATAGGCAGGGCTAGTCTAATTGATGTGCTAGCTGTTTCCAAATAAGAGTTTAGTTTTGAGATAGATTGTTCCCTAACTATTTCTTTAGTTAATGCCTTATATGAAGGAGATGAGAAAGCAAACATAAATGAGAGCACTCCATTTCCAACCAATACTAAATACATTAATAAGTTTTCGCTCTTGATGAATGATAATGCTATACAAAATAAACCATTGATTAAATTGGTTAAGATGATGATTTTTTTCTTATGCGAAAGATCAGCGAATACTCCTCCTAACATATTAAAAATAACAGCAATTACTCTTTCGATTGCTTGATACATAGCCACAAGGTGTAAAGAGTTCGGAGAAATATTAGCCAGAAATGTATTATTAGCAAAATCAAAGAGAACATCCCCCACTAATGAGATGCTTCTACTAGCTACCAAGTAATTAATATTCTTTCTTTCTTTATCTATCATATATTTTGCAATCCTCTTATTTCTTTTTTCTTTTGATCTATTTTCTGTATCAATTGTTCAATATATGAGGTATCTAATTGAGATGAGATTATTTTAAAATTATTGTTGTCATTAACCAAAATAAATGTATCATCTTGATAAAAATTATTGTTGATGATTTTCTTCCTTTTTTTAAACGAACAGGGGAGTATCGAAAAATTGAATATACGAAGGGATGTCATGATTTCTCTCCATAAAATATATGTGCTTTCCACATTGTTTATCGGAATTAAAATGACATATCTTAATTCTTTTTCTTCTAAGTTCAATAGTTGTGATAAAACGGTTGTACCAACCCCCCATGCATACACCTGGAGTATTGACTTTATTAAAATTAGAAGTCATGTTATCTATTCTGCCACCATCTGCTATATCATAATGGTTTCCAGTGGAATCTGTAATGAAAATTTTATAGTTCATTCCTGAATAATGGCCTGTACCATATAAGTTGGATAAAGAAAAGTATATTGGACAGTTCTTTATATATTTAGTCTAGAGTAGTCAAACATATGTGACACATACTTAAAGTTCTAGTACAAAATAAATAGAATTGAATAGGGTTCTGGGGGACCGCGGTCCCCCAGA
>NZ_FNEL01000100.1 GCF_900100125.1 Dolosicoccus paucivorans
TGATATGCTCCCCCTAAAGTAGACACTGTAAAAAGTAAATCTATTTTAGGGGGAGTTTTTATGCGCTCAAATAGTAAACATACCGTAGAAGACCTTGAAAGGTACATTGAAATGTATCTAAGTAATGGGAAGAGTTACAAGGAATTACGTGATGATTATGGGTTGATATTGAGTGAATCGGTCTTTGGTCAAAAAGTCTTGAGATATCAGGCCTACGGTCTTAAAGGTATTCAGTCAAGGTTGAAAAACAGTCATTATACTAAAGATTTTAAAATGACTGTAGTTAATGAACACATTATTGAAGGCATTCCTATCAAACAATTAGCTCGTAAATATAATATTCCTGCTCATTCAACTGTCAGAAATTGGATAATGAAGTATACTAAAGGGGAAGAAATCAGGAGTTATACTCCAAAACCCGAGGTGTATACGATGAAAGGTAAGAAAAAATCCCGAGAAGAAAAGATTGAGATTGTCAAAGATTGTTTAGCCAATGGTTTGTCTTACAAAGATACCGCCGAAAAATATCAAGTGTCTTACAATAATGTCTATTCATGGGTCCAAAAGTACAAAAAACATGGTCCTGACGGACTCGTTGATGGACGCGGACGTGGAAAGCCAAGCACAATCCAAACCGCCGAAGAGAAAGTGCGAGCGGAAATGGCCGCTTTAAAAGCCCGTAACGAATACTTGGAAACGGAGAACGCGGCCTTAAAAAAGTTGGACGAAGTGGAAAGAGAGTTGATGTCACGCAAACAAGGTATGAAGGGGAATACCAAACGATCAAGAAACTACAAAAAGAAGGATTCAAAGTAATCCATCTCTGTGAAGCCCTGGGAGTCAGTAAAGCGGGTTATTATAAGTGGTTGAAACGCAAACCGTCAGCTTCAGAAAAGCGCCTGCGACAACTGATCGAATTGATTATTCAAGCCTATGAAAAGTATAAAGGCATCTATGGGTATCGTCGCATCACCATTTATCTGAACCACTTCTTAAACGCCAAAGTGAACCACAAGTGTGTCTATCGCTTGATGAACGTATTGGGGCTGAAAGCCGTTATCCGTCGGAAACGGTACAGCTATAAACCGCACAAACCGCAACATGTCGTCGAGAACACCTTAAACAGGAAATTCCAGAAGGAATATAAGGCGATGGAAGTCTTGTTGACCGATGTGACAGAATTCAAATATGGTAAATCTTCCAAAGCCTATCTGAGCGCCATATTGGATTATGGAGCGAATAAAATTGTCGCTTTTAAGTTATCCACTCACAATAACAATGCCTTAGTGCGTGATACCGTTGAACAAATTGAAACGGATATTGTGCCCACTCAGACACTCCTGCATAGTGACCGTGGTTTCCAGTATACGTCTCATGGCTTTAACAGCTTTATCAAAAGGAACCAGATTATTCAAAGTATGTCTCGTGTTGGTAAATGTATCGACAATGG
>NZ_FNEL01000005.1 GCF_900100125.1 Dolosicoccus paucivorans
ATCAGGAAGCGAACCTGAATCTTCAAAAGAATCAGGAAGCGAAGCTGAATCTTCAAAAGCTGAAGTTAAAAAAGAAGTTAAAAAAGAAGACAAAAAAGAATTACCAAACACTGGTGAAGCTGTAGGTATGACTGCATTAATCGCAGGATTACTAGGTGCTGCAGGTTTAGGAACATTATTCATGAACCGTCGTCGCCAAAGCAAATAATTTTAAATAGATTATTTATCGGCTAAAGTTACCCAAACGGGCAACTTTAGCTTTTTTTATTTACTCAAAATGATTAGGCATAGTAACTAATAAAGTAGTTAAATTTGTAAATTAAGACGATGTTTAAAGAGTTTAAATATTTTAATTGAAATATATAGCATTTTTAAATGGATATAGTATACTAATATTATATATATGTTTTTTAAAATTTAGGAGGCACTATGAAGAAGACAACTTATTTAAGCATGGGTGCAGTTGCGACTCTTACTGCATTTAGTATGCCATTGATTACAAAAGTACAAGAAGTAATGGATACAGTACAAACAGATCAACCTGAAGCAGCACAAACAGTTGTTGTTTCTGATTCAATTTCTGTTAAAGATGTTAATTCAGTTTCTGAACAACCAGCTCAAGAAAATAAAACAGTAGTAGCCGAAGACAATGCTGTTGTTATTGAAGAAGCTGTATCAACTTCACAAGAAAATCTAACAGTTGAAGAAGATATTGCAATTACTCCAGTAGCAGCAACAGCATCAACTGGAAATAAATATGTTGGCGAACCAGTTTCTTTTGTTGGTAAATTAACTCCTGGCAAAGGTGCTGTTATTAATATACCAGCTGAACTTCGTGAACAAAAACCTTACTTTGATCCAACAGATTTCAGTGGACGTACCGTAAAAGCTGTTGAACGTGTAGTTGTATAGGGTACACCGTTTGTAAACGTTCAAGCACCAGGTATTGATGGTTGGATGTTTGAGGCAGATGTAACGCCAGAGCGCGTTATCTCTTCAAAACAAGCAAGTTTTGCTGGAGTTGTAAACCAAAGAAATCATACCATCGACTCTAAACCTTGGGGATTAGATGGATACCAAAACCTTGGTTTCACTCGCGACTACCAAGGAAGAACAGTATATGGTTTGGAAGAAGTGACAACAGATCGTGCTACTTTCGTTAAAGTTAAATTTGGTGACTTTGAAGGTTGGGTAGACAAGCGTGGTATTGATATTGAAGAGATCAAATCACAACAATTCATTAAGTTTGCTGGTAAAGTAAAAGATAGAAGCCATACGATCGATACATTACCATGGGGTGTAGAAGGCTTTGAGCGACTAGCTAACACACGTCAATTTGTTGGCCGCACTGTCTACGGTACTGAAGAAGCTATTACTGACCGCGGACGTTTTGTTAAAGTTCGCGTAGGTGATTTAACGGGATGGGTTCATGATCAAGCGATTGAATTTGAAGCAATCCAAAAAGAAGAACCACTAAACTTAGTTGGAAAAATCTTACAACGTAACCACACCATTGATACATTGCCATGGGGAGTTCAAGGTTATCGTACGATTGGTCTAACACGTGATTACCATGATTTAGAAGTAAACGTTTTAGCTAAAGCAACGACTCAAAGAACACAGTTTTATAAAATTAAAACAGACAAATTTGAAGGTTGGGTAGATGTTGCAGGGATTCAACTATTAGAACAAAAGCAACCAATCGCAACACACACTGTTGTTCCTGGCGACAGCTTATGGGCAATTGCTACTAAGAACAATGTAATGATTCAAAACTTAATCGACTGGAATAACCGTAAAGATAACTATGTTTATTCAGGTGAGAAGTTATTTGTTCAAAACCCAGCGTTAGCGCCTAAACCGCAAACGCCAGCCAAGCCAGCTAAACCAAGTAAGCCAGTAGCTACGCCAACGCATACAGTCGTTCGCGGTGACAGCTTATGGGCCATTGCGAATAAACATGGTGTAACGGTTCAAAACTTACGCGAGTGGAATAACCGTAAAGATAATTACGTTTATTCAGGTGAAAAGTTATTTGTTCAAAAGCCTAATAACTCTAAGCCAGTCACACCACCAGCAAAACCAAATCCAAATGTTGGTTCACAAAGTGATCGTCCAGTAGAAAGTAAAGTAGTTTACATCGATGCTGGTCACGGTGGTTGGGAAACAGGAGCTTATTACTACGGTATTGCAGAAAAAGATATGAACTTATCGATTACTAAACGTTTATCTGCTCTTTTAAGAGAACAAGGATATACTGTAATGGAAACACGTACAACAGACGTTCACGTTCCATTAACAGAGCGTCAGCTTGAACCTAATGAAGTGGAAGCAGATATTTATATTTCTGTACACCATAATGCAAGTGGACCTTCTGGAAAGCAACAAGGAATTGTAACGTTATTCCACGATAACTCCGTTGCTGAGTGGAACTATCCAACGCTACACGATGCAAGCAAATTAGCTCAAAACCGTAAATTAGCACAAATTGTTCAAAGCTCTATGGTAGAAGAAGCACGCAAATTAAATCCAAATACTCGAGATTTAGGTGCACGTCCGCAAAACTTACACGTAACGCGTACAACAAACATGCCATCTATTTTAGTAGAATTAGGATTTATGGATCATTGGAATGAAATGCAATGGTTAAAACGTACAGATTACCAAAACAATCTAATTAACGGAATTGTTAAAGGAGTTAACCGTTACTTTAACAATATCTAATAGTAAATTAAAAGCTAGAGTCCAACCGTAGGTTCTAGCTTTTTTATGTGACTTAAATGTGATTGAAGTTCTTTACTAAACTTATAATGAATGGGGACCTTCAAACAAATTAACCATTTGTATTTCAATTAACTCCATTAAAGGTCGATACCTAGAAGTCTCTGTTTTTGAGGGATCTAATAAGATGTCGACAAAGGATTGAATATCATTTCCAAAGACTTCTTCTGCAAACGGATAAACAAAAGAATAACAATGTTCGTATAACCCTATGCCTTCCATCACTAAATGTGGGTTATTATTACTGAAATAATCGGTTATTAACGCGAAACCTTCTAAAAAGATAGGATCTTCGTTCATTGGAAGAAGTGTATCTAAATGGACTGTTTTCACGTCGCCGAACCATTCGTATTCAATCGTTGGATGCTTTTGAGCTAAGGAAGTATCTTTAGACAAATCTTCAAGCGCAGTTTTTTTAATTAATGGTGAGATCATTTCATGCTTTAACAATTCAAGGTAAAAGAATTCTTTCATTTCTAAAGAATCTAATTTTTCTCCCATACGCAATAGTTGTGTGGCCGTTTCAACGGATTGATCATAATGAGTATCGAGAAACTTTCTCATTTCGTCAAAGGAAGTGACAGATTGAACCTTATCGAATAAATCGATGAGTTCACGCTCCCTATTAATACTACGGTCAATGTGCCCTAAAAGGCTAGGATCTGTGACGTGCTCTTTTAGGAGGTATAATTCTGAAAGTAACTCATGACCAGTAGGGACCATTAAAGAAATGGAAATAAAGTAAGGAGCCTGATAACGCGAATGCTTTAAAATATCTTTTTTACTTTTAAAGTGAGTCTTCCAAAATGATTCCAATCGCGAACTAAGTTTATAACCAAAACAGGTCTCAGCAAATAAACCTACAATTTGTGCTTGTAAGGTCTCTTCTTGAGTTAATTTAAAACCTTCTTCTAAAGTGTCTAGCGCTTCGTCCACTTTACCTTCATCGAGTAAATCCATAGCGTGATCTAATAAATAATCACCATTCATCGGGAACTGAATAATATTTGACATAAGGGGCCTCCTTTTCATGTATAATAGTATTATACCAAATTGAAAGGGCGAAAGTAGATGGAAATTTATATTGATGCTGCTTTTCATCCTAAACGACACGATGCTGGCGTAGTGGCTTTTATTAAAGATTCAGTGAATACTACAAGCTTAGGACGTTATTTAACCCAAGTTGAAGATAACCATCAAGCTGAATTTAAAGCGCTCAAACTGGCTTTATCATGGCTTATTGAGCAAGAAAAACAACAGGAGATTATTATTATTCACTCGGATAGCCAGTTAGTTGCTGAGGCAGTGGACAAACGTTACGTTAAAGATAAACGTTATCAAGCTGTTTTTACAGACCTTTTGCCACTGTTGGATCAATTTGATCTTTTATTTGTTAAATGGATTCCCGAAAAAGAAAACAAACAAGCTGATCAATTAGCTAAGCAAGTGTTGAGAAAACAACAAAATTGGCCGTTTCGTTGAATGAATTAATGAAATGTGTGAATAGTACATCTTTAGAATTTGATGCGAATACGCTATAATAAAAGTACCATAAATAAAGATGATTGATTTCAAGTACTATTCAAGGTACACTTACATTTATGCGCATTACATTTGATTTTACATGGGGTGATAAATAAATGGCGGATAAAAACTTAACAGCAAAAGATATTTTACAAAAAGAATTTTCTAAATCAATTCGTGGCTATAATACCGCAGAAGTTGATGAATACTTAGACAGTATTATTCGCGACTACGACTCATATCAAAAAGATGTGGCCCATTTAAAAAGTGAAAATGAACGCTTAATGCATAAAATTGAAGAACTTTCAAAACAACTATCTCAAGCGAAACATTCCACTTCCACGTCTGCACCAGCAACAAATGTATCTAACTTTGATATTTTAAAACGTTTATCTAATCTAGAAAAGCACGTTTTTGGACAAAATATTGAAGTAGACTAATTTAATGACGTGCATGTTCTAGGTAATCGCAGTGAGTCCAACGATTCATTGAGGAAAGTCCATGCTCGCACAAGCTGCGAAGCTTGTAGTGATCGTGCTTAGCGAAACCATAAGCTAAGGTAACTTTTTAAGTTAACGGCGAATAAAAAACCTAAGGTTTAACTATGGTTGAGTCATTCATAAAGTGCCACAGAAACGAGTCTTATTGGAAACAATAAGAATGGAACGCGGTAAACCCCTCGAGCGAGCAACCCAAACACTTAAGGTAGGGGCACTTCTTCTAGGGAAATGAACCGATGAAGAAGACACATTTTTGTGTAGACAGATGATTACCCATCACTTAATGGCCTATTCATTAAGTGAGGACAGAACATGGCTTATAAGAACATGCACAAATAGGAAAGACTCTGTCATTCAGAGTCTTTTTTTATAAAAATAAATTTGTAAAAAGGATAGTGATAGTATTGTGTACGTCCATTAGTTATAAGACAAAAGACCATTATTTTGGTCAAAATTTGGATCTTGATTACTCTTATCATGAAACTGTGACTATCACCCCGAGAAACAAATCATTTAAATTGACTCATTTAAATACTATTAAACAACACCTAGCGATGATTGGCATGGCTTTTGTGGTTGATGGGTATCCGTTATATTACGATGCTACGAATGAAAAGGGTTTGAGTATTGCTGGATTAAATTTCCCGGACAATGCTCATTACAATGAGCCAATAGAAGGTAAATATAATGTCGGCTCCTTTGAGTTCATTCCTTGGATTTTATCCACTTGTTCTACAGTCCAACAAGCAAGAAAATTACTAGAAAATGTCAATATTACGACGGACTCATTTAGTGAAGATTTACCGCCGTCTCCTTTACATTGGATGATTTCAGATCGAAAAGAAACCATTGTGTTTGAACAAACTGCTCAAGGCGGTACAATTTATGATAATCCAGTAGGGGTTTTAACGAACAACCCAACGTTTGATTATCATTTAGAGCATTTAACTGACTATATGATGTGTTCATCTTACCCACCTCAAAATAATTTTTCAAAAGAATTAGATTTAAAACCTCATTGTTCGGGTATGGGAGCCATTGGGTTACCTGGAGATTTGTCATCCGCTTCACGTTTTGTTAAAGCAGCGTTTACTAAATTAAACGCGTTATCTGGAGATTCAGAATCGGAAAGTGTGACTCAGTTTTTCAAAATCTTGCATTCAGTGGAACAACAAAAAGGAGCTAATCGAACAAAGCAAGATAATGAGAGTCAATGGCAAAGCGAATACACTATTTATACGAGCTGTTGTAATACGGATCGAGGAATTTATTACTATACGACTTATAATAATAGTCAAATCAGCTATATTGATATGCACCAAGAAGATTTAGATGGAACAGAAGTTGTAAGTTATGATCTTATAATGACGCAACAATTTCATCATCAACAGTAATTGAAAGGAGTTTACATGCAACAATTTAATTTAATCGCCACTTGTGGAGCAGGAATCGAAGCGTTAGTTGCTAGTGAGTTAAAAGAGTTAGGGTACGAGACTCAAACAGAAAATGGACGCGTACGCTTTAAAGGAACTGCTTACGATATTGCGCGAACAAACCTGTGGTTAAGAAAAGCTGATCGGATCAAAATAGTTATCGGTGAATTTAAAGCGATGAGCTTTGAAGAGCTCTTCGACAAAACTTACGAGTTACCTTGGGAGAGTTTATTGACTATGGATGCTCAGTTTCCTGTAGCGGGGCGTTCGATTCAATCTAAACTACACTCCGTACCTAACGTTCAGCGCATTGTCAAAAAAGCCATTGCCCAAAAAATGATGGACTTTTATCATCGCCGTGCTAATTTGCCAGAAAGTGGCGCTGTATATCCTATCGAAGTCGTTATTCGAAAAAATAAAGTGATGTTAATTGTGGATACAAGTGGAGAAAGTTTATTTAAACGAGGGTACCGTGTTGATAAAGGAGGCGCACCATTAAAGGAAAATATGGCCGCTGCTTTAATCAAATTAACTACGTGGTATCCTGATCGTCCTCTATATGATCCAACTTGTGGCTCAGGAACGATTTTAATCGAAGCGGCTTTAATGGGTCAAAATATTGCGCCGGGTTTTAACCGAGAATTCGCTGCTGAACACTGGTTAATGCTTCCTCAAGAAGTCTGGCAACAAGTCCGGGATGAAGCTGAACAAGAGGCAAATTATGATGTGGAACTTGATTTATTTGGGACAGATATTGATCAAAATATGATCGAAATCGCTAAAGCCAATGCTTTAGAAGCGGGAGTTTTACACAACATCGAATTTAAACAAATGAATTTAGCTGACTATAAACCTACAAAAGAACACGGCATTTTAATTGCCAACCCGCCTTATGGGGATCGTTTATTAGACAAAGAAAAAGCCCATGAATTATACCAAAAGATGGGTGAAATTTACCGCGAAATGCCAACGTGGAGTAAATATATTTTAACGAGTGATGATCACTTTGAGGAATATTATGGTCAAAAAGCGACTCGTAAACGTAAATTATATAACGGTCCAATCCGAACAACTTACTATCAGTATTGGGCGAACAAAGGAAGGTGACAGGATGGATAAAAATAATATATATGAAGTCATTGAAAAGATATTAAATACGATTCATTTACCGGGTGAATGGTCTCTTGTTTGGTACGAACAAAAGAAATATGTTGAACTGACGGTGCAATTAGAGTTTGATAATTTTGAAGAAATTGGACTAATCGATGAAGTAGGAGAACAAATGCGTCAAGAGCGCAATTTGTATCAATTACATGTCATCTTTTATGATAACAAATACTATGAGGGAGGCTTTCCTCATTGTTTAGTGTCAATTGGGATTAATCCTGAAGAAGGCGTAGAGTATTCTTATTTATACGCTGTCTTAGATTATTTAAAATACTTACTCGTTAAAAGTCGCCTGGACTGGAATGAATTTATTAACAACGAGCGTTCGTATTTTGATATTGATTGGCGAAAAGAAGAGTTAGAGGCTCGAATTAACCACTTAAAGACAACCCACCGATACTCGACTAAGCCCTTATTTTTCCCGCATCAATTAAATTAAAGGAGACGATTGTATGCAACAATGGCATCAAGTTACCCTCATCGCTAATAATTTAAGCGATGATACAATTGATTACATTAATTATTTATACTTTGAATTAGGTGCAACAGGCACGCAAGTGAAATATGCCACAGATTATTTAAAAAACACTCTTAATTTATTTGGGACTCTTGAAGATCCATTGACTACAGATTTAGATCGTCCCACTCAAATCGAAGCTTATTTTGACGAATTACCTGACGTGGATCGATTAGAAAAGAAATTAGAGAGCTATTTAGAAGGAATAAACTGGCAGGTAGAAACCACTACAGTTCAAGAAGAAAATTGGCAAGAAGGATGGATGGAACATTATCATCCGGAAATGATTAGTCGCTTTTTAACGATTGTGCCTGAGTGGTATGATTATACGCCTAGTCCTGGTGAAGAAATGATTCGCATCAATCCCGGACTTTCTTTTGGAACCGGTAACCATCCAACAACGAAACTCGGCGCACAAGCTTTAGAGATGGTCATGCGCGGAGGGGAAGTCGTTCTAGATGTGGGAACAGGAAGTGGTATATTATCCTTTGTAGCTCAGCGCTTTGGAGCAAGGTATGTATATGGATATGACCTAGATCCGCAGGCGATTGAAAGTGCTAGAGGCAATTTAATTCATCAAACATCACAAGCTAAAGAAAGCATTGAATTTTACGTCAATGATTTATTAAAAGGTATTGATCATGAAGCAGATATTATTGTGGCTAATATTTTACCTCATATTTTAGTGCATTTATTTGAAGATGCTAAACGACTTCTTAAGCCAAAGGGTCATTTGATTTTAGGAGGTATTATTGACGATCAAACAGATTTCATTGAAGAAAAATTAGATCAATTTGGTTGGCAAGTAGTTCAAAAGATGACTTATTATGAGTGGACCGGCTACATTGTTCAGTTAAAGAAAGAAGGCTAAGATGCAACGCTATTTTATCCCTGAATCATCAGTAACAGTGGGCGAAACAATGATTCTCGATCAAGAGATCAGCCATCATATGCTAAAGGTGATGCGCAATCAAGTAAAAGAGAGTGTTTATTTAGTTTCAGCTGAACAAATGCTTTATGAAGCGGTGTTAATTGAAGAAGTCGACAAAAAAGCCAAAGTAAAAATTAAGCAACAACTCGCCACTCCTTCAACGGAATTACCGATTAATGTCACAATTGCTTGTGGCTTATCTAAAAATGATAAATTAGATTGGATCGTTCAAAAAGGAACAGAGTGCGGAATGAGTGCGTTTATTCCCATTGCTTTACAGCGGGATGTCGTAAAGTGGCCAGCCAAAAAGGTGACTCAACGAATCGAGCGGCTGCAAAAAATCGCCAAAGAAGCGGCTCAGCAGTCCTATCGATTAAAAGTGCCAAAAGTTGATTCCTATACTTCCTTTAAACAGCTATTAGACTTATCAAAAGAATATGATCATTTGTTTGTTGCCTATGAAGAAACGGCTAAAAATAATGAATTAAAGACATTGTTAGTAGCTCATGAAAGCTTAAGATTTGATGATAAAGTACTCGTTGTATTTGGTTCAGAAGGTGGATTTAACCCTACAGAAATTACCCAATTAGAAGAAGTAGGTTTTATTCCTATTGGATTAGGGCCACGTATTTTAAGAGCGGAAACCGCTCCTATTTATTATTTAGCTACTTTAAGTTATATAAGCGAAATGATGAATAAACCGTTTACATAAGCATTGGCAACTTTTAGAAAGTACGGTATGATATATTAATATACGAATGAAAGAGGTGACCCATCATGGCAAGAAATCCTGACCTAACTGCCAAGGAAGTCATGGATATATGTGCTTCCTATATGAATGAAGATCAATTAAAATTTGTTGAAAAGTCCCTAGACTATGCTACAAAAGCTCATGAAGGGCAAATGAGAATGTCAGGTGAGCCATATATTATTCACCCGATTCAAGTAGCAGGTATTTTAGCTCAATTAGGTATGGACACGGATACAGTCGCGGCAGGTTTTTTACATGATGTTGTAGAAGACACAGACCACACATTAGAAGACATTGCTGAAAACTTTAATGACGCAACAGCTTTTATTGTTGACGGTGTAACTAAATTAGGAAAGATTCGTTTTCAAAGTAAAGAAGAAGCCTTAGCGGAAAATCACCGTAAAATGCTTTTAGCTATGGCAAAAGACATGCGAATTATTATTGTAAAGTTAGCGGACCGTTTGCATAATATGCGTACGATGAAATTCCAAAAACCTGAAAAACAAATCGAAAAATCAAAAGAAGCGTTAGAAGTCTACGCGCCATTAGCAGACCGATTAGGGATGAATGTGATTAAGTGGGAATTAGAAGATACATCGTTGCGCTATTTAAATCCTGGCGACTATTACAATATCGTCAAACTGATGAAAGTAAAGCGCAATGAACGAGAAGCTTATATTCAAGAAGCCATTGATGTGATTGAGAAATCTTTAAAAGAAACGGGAATTGAAGGCGAAGTATACGGACGACCTAAACATTTATATTCCATTTACCGTAAGATGACGGATCAAAATAAAGAGTTTGATGATATTTATGACTTACTAGCGATTCGGATTTTAGTCCATGACGTAAAGGATTGTTACGCCGCTTTAGGAATTATTCATACGAAATGGAAGCCGTTACCTGGTCGTTTTAAAGATTATATCGCTATGCCGAAGGCTAATATGTACCAATCCCTTCATACAACGGTGATTGGTCCTTTAGGTAAGCCTATTGAAATTCAAATTCGTACCTATGAAATGCATGACGTAGCCGAAAATGGGGTTGCAGCTCACTGGGCTTATAAACAAGGCCGAACGCAAGCAGTTAAACCAGAAGACAATATCCAACGTCAGTTAAAGTGGTTTAGAGATTTAGTCGAACTACAAGACGATGCAAGAGATGCTAGCGAATTTATGGATTTTGTGAAAGAAGATATTTTTAAAGATTTAGTCTATGTCTTCTCTCCACAAGGAGATGTGTTTGAACTCCCTAAAGGAGCAGGTCCGATTGACTTTGCTTACAATGTTCATAGTGAAGTCGGCGATAAAACTGTTGGCGCTAAAGTGAATGGTCGAATTGTTACTTTAAACTATAAATTAAAAACTGGTGACATTGTCGAAATTTTAACGAATCCAAACTCCGGCGGACCTAGCCGAGACTGGATTAAATTTGCTTCCACTAGTAAAGCGCGAAATAAAATTAGACGACATTTTAAAATAATTGATGCTGAACGAAACCGAGCGGATGGGCAAGATTTATTAGAAGACGCTTTAAAGAAAGAAAAGATTCCTTTACGAGTATTAGCTACCCGGTCATCAACGGATGAAATCTTAAAGCGTTTTAACCATAATACGATGGAAGAGTTATACGTTTCCATTGGCGTAGGGGATGTTCCTTTAACAACGATTGTTAATTATATTCGTAAACGAGAAAACGACAAAGCAACTAAAGCAGAACCTAAAACAGTTTCTAATACGGAAACCATTCAAAAAGATCACCGTCACAATGACCGAACAAAGCCGAATGAATCAGGAGTTATCGTCAAAGGAATGGACGGATTAATGGTTCGTTTAAGTCGTTGTTGTAACCCAGTTCCAGGAGACCCGATTATTGGCTACATTACAAGAGGACGAGGCATTTCGGTTCACCGCGTAGACTGTAAAAACTTATTAACGGATCCCGACTATAAAGAGCGAACCATTGAAGTGGCTTGGCAAAATACAGCAGCTTCAGAAGATTATGAAACAGAATTACAAATCGCTGGGTTTGATCGTTCTGGTTTAATGAATGATGTATTAAATGTCATTAATCATACTGTTCGTAACTTAAAAGGAATCAATGGACGGATTACAGATGAAGGAATGGCCGTATTGACAGTCACTGTTTTGATTTCTAATATTTCTCAGCTAGAAGACTTGATCCGCAAGTTATCCAATATTCCGGATGTCTATGAAGTTGAACGAGTTGTAGGTTAGTAAAGGAGAAGTTATGCGAATCATTATTCAACGTAGTAAAGAAAGTAGCGTCTCAGTAGAAGGAGAAGTTATTGGCTCTATTGATAAAGGGCTTGTGTTATTAGTGGGCTTTCACGATGATGACACTCAAGAGGATTTAGATTATGCGGTTCGTAAAGTAGTCAATATGCGTTTATTTAGCGATGACGAGGGTCGAATGAATTTAAGTCTAAAAGATATTAAAGGTGCTATTTTATCTGTTAGCCAGTTCACCTTATATGCCAACACTAAAAAAGGTAACCGACCAAGTTTTATGGCGGCTGCTCAACCTGATTATGCTGAACAACTTTACCATCAGTTCAATGAAAAATTAAAAGAAGAAAACGTTCCCGTAGAAACGGGATCGTTTGGAGCGATGATGGATGTGTCCATTCAAAATGATGGGCCAGTGACTATTATTTTAGATACGAAAGATCGTTAAAAAATCCCTTTAAAACCGTAGACAAATGGTTTTAAAGGGATTTCTTTATGGTTGATTTGTACGAGAAGTCAAATAATTTTCAATTCCTTGGGTCAATAAATGGGCAAGTCGTTGTCGATATTCGGCCGTTTTAATAATATCTAAGTCATGAGAAGAGCTAACGTAGCCTAATTCTAAAAGTAAACTTGGTCGATTGTTTTCTCGAATGACTTGATAGTTTCCAAAGTGAATGCCGTTATTTTGCAGTGGACCTTCCATTAATGCGTTATTAATCGCTTCAGCAAGACCTAAATCTTCTAAATGATAAAAATAGGTTGACGTTCCACTAAAATCATGAGCTAATTCGTCATAATGGATACTTACAAAAATATCAGAATATTCTTCATTACTTAACTTAGCACGGTCTTTTAACTCTACTGACTGATCGTCCGTTCGAGTCATCATAACCACAGCACCTTTTTCTTCAAGAGCTTCTTTTAAAGCTAAAGACGTCGAAAGTGTGAGATCCTTTTCATAAGTATCATCGCGAGCGATAGCTCCCGGATCTTCACCACCGTGACCCGGGTCAATAGTAATGACGGCGTCTTTTAAAGAAGTCGCAATGGCCGGTTCGTGGTTATCTGAATCGGCTAAAAAGGCGGTAGAACGACTGTTGACGTAACCTTTTTGACCATTTTCATCTTCTACGTAATATAATTCTTCGCCAAAGTTGTCTTCAACCGAATTAATGTATTTAAAGGTTTGGTTAAGCTCTACAACATACAACATATCAGTATCGACAGCAGGTCCTTCAAAAAAGAACTGTTCAGGTTCTCTAACTTGAACGATTTCTCCTTCTTGATATTCAATTTTTCCAAATTCAGCATTTTCAGCTTCGAATTCGTTATAAGTTGTTGAAGTAGCTGTCGTGTTATTAGCTGAAGGGACGATATCGATGAGAGAAGTGTCGATGTATCCTTCTTGTCCATTATAAGAAATTTTAGCCCACTGTTCATCGATCATTTGAATTGGAATTTGTTCCTTATCTCGTGTGCGATCAATTTCTTTTCGGTCTTTAGAAGTGGTATTGTAAATTGGAGTGTCGGTATACGTCAATGCACTGACGTCTTTGGAGGATTCAATATTTGATTGATTGGCCATCCAAACAGGAATCCAGCCCACTTGATTATTTTGCGTTCTTATCTTATACCAGTTATTATGCTCTTTAATAATATTATATTTATCCCCGACATTTAATTCAAAAATTGCTTTTTCTTGTGTATTCCGTTGATGGGTCCCATAAATAGAGTGATGTTCTACTACTTTTTGTGGTTGGACTACTAAAGGAATAAGACAAATAAAGACAATTGTGAATAGACCAATCGATAATGTAAGGGGGAATAATTTTCTAGAAAAGAGGGATCTTAAAGTGCTCTTCACACGCGGCCTCCTAATCAATTAATTCTTATTGATTATATTATAGTGATCCCTTAGTGAATTATCAATACACACTGTTAAAGTCATAAAGAGCTACTTGACACCTACTTGAAGATCCGTTATTGTAAATAGTAGCTATATTATTAAAATTCATTGAAGCGGATTTTTTTCATTCTAAATAACAGAGAGTCTATCATTGGTGAAAGTAGATAAGAATTGAGTTGACACCCGCTTAGAAGAATAATGCAAAGTTATTCCGCGACATCGCGTTACAATGTTTAAGACAGCAATAAATTATATTGTTAAAATTAGGTGGTACCACGCCAAGAGCGTCCTATAGCTTTTTAAGCTTAGGGCGCTTTTTTATATTGAAGGAGGAATATTGATGATTCGTAAGATGAAAGGAACAGAAGACTTGTTGCCAAATGAAACATATCGTTGGCAATATCTTGAAGATACAGCACGTATGTTATTTGAAAGTTATAATTTTCAAGAAATACGAACTCCTTTATTTGAATCATTTGATTTATTTAGTCGCTCTGTAGGAGAGACGACTGATATTATTTCTAAGGAAATGTATGACTTTTATGACAAAGGCGATCGCCACATTGCTCTTCGTCCAGAAGGGACCGCGCCAGTGGTTCGAGCCTATGTTGAACACAAACTCTTCGGACCCGAACATCCTCAACCTTTAAAAGTGTATTATATGGGGCCAATGTTTCGCTATGAGCGTCCTCAAGCAGGTCGTCAACGTCAGTTCCATCAAATTGGTGTGGAAGTGTTTGGCAGTATGAACCCGGCCACAGATGCGGAAACCATTGCTTTGGCTTGGGACTACTTACAAGAGTTAGGGGTTAAAGATTTAACGTTATACATTAACTCTTTAGGTACAAGTGAAGACCGAGCGAATTACCGTCAAGCTTTAATAGATTACTTTACACCATTAAAGGATCAACTGAGTCCTGAGTCACAAACGCGTTTAGAAGATAATCCGTTACGTATTTTAGATAGTAAAAATCCTGATGACCAAAGGTTAGTAGAAGATGCTCCTAAAATTTTGGATTATATTAATGATGAAAGTAAAAAACACTTTGAATCAGTACAATCATTACTGAGTGCTTTAAATATTCCCTACGAAGTCGATCCTTTAATCGTTCGTGGGTTAGATTATTATCAAGATACGATTTTTGAAATTATGGTTCAAGATAAAGGAATTGGCGCTCAATCGACGATTTGTGGGGGCGGGCGCTATGATGGTTTAGTACAATCTTTAGGTGGACCTCAAACGCCTGGCTTTGGCTTTGGCTTAGGAATGGAGCGTTTATTACTCCTTCTAGATAAAGAAGAAGTTGAAATTCCGCAACCTGAAGGACTGGATGTTTTTGTGATTGGTTTAGGCGAAGAGGTCAATGAAATGGCTCTACGTTTAGTTCAAGCCGCCAGACAAGATGGGCTTATCGCAGACCGTGACTTTTTAGATCGCAGTTTAAGATCACAATTTAGAACTGCTGATCGCCAAAAAGCCAAAACAACAATTGTTCTTGGTGAAAATGAATTAAAAGAAGGGCAAGTCAAACTGAAAAACCAAGAAACGAACAAAGAACGTACAGTAAAAATTGATGATTTATTAGAAAACTTTTTATTTGAATTCCAAAAATCAACGACAGATACAAGTGTCATTGACAGCTTTTTTAAAGGAGAGTAAATAATGGAAAAACGAACAACATATAGTGGATTAGTCAACGAATCAATGGTCGGTCAAACGATCACATTAAAAGGATGGGTGCAACGCCGTCGTGACTTTGGTGGGTTAATTTTCGTAGACTTAAGAGACCGCGAAGGAATCTCTCAAGTTGTTTTTGATGAAGAGGTTATCGGAGAAGAAGCGATGAAAGTCGTTGACGGCTTACGCTCTGAATACGTTATTAGTGTAACCGGTGAATTAAAACAACGAGATGAAGCTCAATATAACGACAACATTAAAACAGGAAAAGTCGAATTGGAAGCCCATGAAATCACTTTATTATCTAAAGCAAAAACACCTGCGATTTACATTGAAGACGATATTGATGTGGATGAAGAAGTACGTTTACGTCACCGTTATTTAGACTTACGTCGTCCAGAAATGTACCAAAACTTATTGTTACGTCACAAAACAACTCACAGTATTCGCGAATATTTGAATAGTGTTGGTTTTTTAGATGTTGAAACGCCGACATTAACTAAGTCAACTCCTGAAGGAGCTAGAGACTACCTTGTACCAACACGTCGTGAACCAGGTTACTTTTATGCATTACCTCAATCACCGCAACTATTCAAACAACTCTTAATGGGAGCTGGAGTTGACCGTTATTACCAAATTGCTCGTTGTTTTAGAGATGAGGACTTACGTGGAGACCGTCAACCGGAATTTACTCAAGTTGACTTAGAGATGAGCTTTGCGACGCAAGAAGAAATTCAACAAACTGTTGAAGAAATGCTTAAAAAAGTCGTCAAAGATACAAAAGGCATCGAAATAACTGAAGACTTCCCAACAATGACTTATGCTCATGCGATGGAACATTATGGCTCAGATAAGCCAGATATTCGCTTTGAAATGACGTTAAAAGATTTAACTGAGTTTGCCAAAACAAGCGAGTTTGGCGTCTTTGCCAATGCGGTAAAGGCAGGTGGACAAGTTAAGGGAATTAACTTAAAAGGATTAGCGGACGAGTATACCCGTAAAACAGCCGATGAATTAATTGAGATCGTTAAACCATACGGTGCGAAAGGTTTAGCATGGATTAAAGTCACCGAAGATGGCTTTAATGGCCCAATTCAACGTTTCTTTAGCGATGAAGAATCTGTTAAAGTCATTACAGAAACTTTTGAGGCCGAACCGGGAGACATTATTTTCTTCGTAGCGGATTCGAAAGAAGTAGTCGCTGCTTCTCTTGCAGAATTACGAGTTCACTTAGCGAAAAAACATGGGTTAATCGACGAAAACGAACTAGCTTTCCTATGGGTCATCGATTGGCCATTATTAGAGTATGACGAAGAAGCTGGTCGCTATGTGGCAATGCACCATCCGTTCACTTCACCACAAAATGACGATATTGAAGCATTAAAAGCTCATCCAGAAGAAGCATTAGCTCGCGCTTATGATATTGTCTTAAATGGTTACGAAATTGGTGGCGGATCATTACGTATTTATACACCAGAAATGCAAATGCAAATGTTTGAATTATTAGGCTTTACGCCACAACAAGCTAAAGAACAATTTGGTTTCTTACTAGAAGCCTTTGAATATGGTTTCCCACCACATGGTGGACTGGCTTTAGGGTTAGACCGTTTAGTCATGATTTTAGCTAACGAACCAAACATTCGTGAAGTCATTGCCTTTCCAAAAACAGGTCGTGGTGTAGACTTAATGATGCATGCACCAGATAAAGTTGCTAAAGATCAGTTAGACGAACTACATTTAGGCGTTAAACCGCGTCCTAACAAGCCAAGCTCAAAATAGGAGTTGATTACATGTTAATCGGATCTCATGTTTCTTTAAAAGGAGATAAAATGCTGCTAGGATCCGTTGAAGAAGCAGCCTCATATGGAAGTGATGTCTTTATGGTTTATACCGGCGCACCGCAAAACACGCGCCGGAAAGCCATTGATACGTTCCGAATTGAAGAAGCTCATGAACTAATGAAAGAAAGTAACATTAAGTTTTTCACAGTTCATGCACCTTACATTGTTAACTTAGCCAATACAACAAAAGAAGGCTATCATGAATTCGCCATTGAATTTTTACAAGAAGAAATTAGAAGAACTCATGCGATTGGCGCTCATCAAATTACGCTTCATCCCGGAGCTCACGTAGGAGCAGGGCTAGAAGTCGGAATGAAGCAGTTGATTCACGGTTTAAATGAAGTCGTCAATCCAGATGTAGATGTTCAAATCGCCTTGGAGACAATGGCTGGTAAGGGAACAGAAATTGGGCGAACGTTTGAAGAGCTCGCTCAAATTATTGATGGAGTCACTCATAACGATAAGTTATCTGTTACCTTTGATACATGTCACGTCTTTGATGCAGGCTATAATATTAAAGAAGACTTTGATGGCGTATTAAATGAATTTGATAAGATCATTGGATTAGATTACTTAAAAGTTATTCATTTAAATGACTCTCGCAATGAACAAGGCAGTCATAAAGATCGCCACGCTAATATTGGACAAGGTAATATTGGTTTTGATGCGTTAAACTACATTGCTCATCACCCTCAATTAAAAGGCTTACCGATCATTATGGAAACACCTTGGGTGGAAGTCGATGAAAAAACAAAAGTGCCTCCTTATAAGTATGAAATTGAAATGCTTCGAAGTGGTACATACAATCCTCATTTAATGGAAGACATTAAAGAACAAAAGTAAAACAAAAGGTAGAAGAAAGCTCATCAGCTACTTCTACCTTTTTTCATTAAAAGCGATTTGTTTCGTCGCGGTTAGACAAACGTAAATTGAGTAAATCAATAATAATGTTGGCTGATTCTTCAATACTGCGATCCGCCACGTTTAATTCGGGACAATTTAATTCTTTATAAAGATTTCTAGCGTAATTTAATTCTTCTTCAACCCGTTCTTTTGAAGCATACTTAGTTTGTGTATCCAACCCATACTCAAGCATTCGAGCATGACGGTGACGGTGGACAACTTCCGGAACGTTAGTTAAACCAATAATTTTCTTCGGATTGACTTCAAAAATTTGACGTGGCAATTGACTTTCGGGAATTAAAGGTAAGTTAGCTACTTTAAATCCTTTATTGGCTAAATACATGGCTAGCGGAGTTTTACCTGTTCTAGAAATACCTAAAAGAACAACGTCGGCATCGAAAAAGCCTTCCGGGTTTTTTCCATCGTCATAATTAATCGCAAATTCCATCGCAGCAATACGGCGGAAATATTCATCGGATAGTTTATAAGAAGCATTGGCTTCTTCAGAAGGTTTTAACCCTGTACGACGTTCAATATCTTTTTTGATCGGTTGAATTAAGTTATAGCACCCTAAATCATGCTCTTGACAAAATTTAACAACATATTCAGCTAAATAAGTATCGATCATATTTAAAAAGACTAGCCCATCAAGCTCTTTGACTTGTTCTAAAATAGTATCTAGTTGTTCAGTAGTCGAAATATTACTAAAGTTATGTAAAATAGTTTCCTTAAAAGGAAATTGCGCTAATACTTCAGTGGCGACCTCTTCTGCAGTATCTCCTACGAAATCGGATAAAATATAATAATCAATAATGTACTCATTTGTTTTAGACATAAACTTTCTCTCCTTTATTACACTGTTATTTTACCATATTTAATATATTGTAAGTATAAAATAAATTTCTGCTTGTAATCTGTGTAACCTTTGCTATAATAATAAAAGAACTTTATCAAGATATTCTTGATAATGATTACTAAAGCTCGGAGGGAGGGGAACCTAATGTCAAAAATTACAGTTCGTGATAACGAATCATTAGATGACGCTCTTCGTCGCTTTAAACGTAATGTTTCAAGATCCGGTACTTTAAGAGAGTCACGTAAACGTGAATTTTATGAAAAGCCAAGCGTTCGTCGCAAAAAGAAATCTGAAGCAGCTCGTAAGCGTAAATTCTAATTTATAAAGCGATGATTTTTCTAGATGCTTGTCTAGAAGTGTATACAAAGTCTTCCGTAAGGTTATGGAAGACTTTTTTTGTTTAAATTTATGATTTTTTATGCTAATTGTGCTAACCTATAGTTATAATACTGAGTACAAAGGGGTCGAGTTTTTGACTAACGAAACAACTTATACAAACCAAATAATTATATCTAATACTCATTGGTTAATGGCTTTAATCGGGGATCATGACGCTCACATTAAAGTGATTGAAGAACAATTTCCTGTGACAGTATCCAATCGTGGCGAAGAATTGACTATTACAGGTCAAGACGAAGCAACGGTTGAATTAGTCACCCAATTGGTTCAAGTATTACTTCACCTTATTGAAGATGGCAAAACGCTTACGATGATGGATTTAGTTACAGCAATCAAAATGGCTAAAACAGAACATATCGATTACTTTTTAGACTTATATGAAAGAATTATTGGTCGAACTTATCATGGTAAAGCAATCCGCGTAAAAAACTTTGGCCAATTACAATACACACGCTCAGTCCAAAAGCATGACGTGACCTTTGGGATCGGTCCAGCAGGAACAGGGAAGACGTTTTTAGCGGTTGTTATGGCTGTTCAAGCTTTAAAGCAAGGCGAAGTCAAAAAAATTATTCTCACTCGTCCAGCGGTCGAAGCCGGGGAAAGTTTAGGGTTTTTACCAGGGGATTTAAAAGAAAAAGTAGACCCTTATTTAAGACCGATTTATGACGCACTCTATACAGTTTACGGAACAGAACATACAAATCGTTTAATGGAGCGAGGCGTTATTGAGATTGCTCCTTTAGCCTATATGAGAGGGCGAACATTAGATGACGCCTTTGTCATTTTAGATGAGGCACAAAATACAACTATTGCACAAATGAAAATGTTTCTGACTCGTCTTGGATTCGGATCAAAAATGATTATTAATGGGGATTTAACTCAAATTGACTTGCCTAAAGGAGTTAAATCAGGCTTAGTGGATGCTCGTCAAAAGCTTAAAGAAATTGACCGTATTAAGTTTGTTACCTTTGATGCTGATGATGTGGTAAGGCACCCTGTTGTAGCAGATATTATTAAAGCTTATGAAACTAAAGCCTAGAAAGGTTTGAATAGTATGTCGATCGAAATTATTGACGAATTAAATTACTTACAAGAAGCAGATTACCAAATGATTCAATCATTAATAGAACAATCTGCTACTTATTTAAAGCTAGATTCTGATTTTGAAGTGGATATTTCTTTAGTGGACAATGAACAAATACAGGAACTAAACGCCACTTATCGTCAGATTGATCGTCCGACGGATGTCTTAAGTTTTGCCTTAAACGATCAAGGAGTAGACGAAGAAGATTGGATGCTAGAATTAGAAGAAATGTCGAAGTTTTCAGGAGACATTATTATCTCCATCCCTAAAGCTAAAGAACAAGCAAAAGAGTATAACCATTCTTTTGAACGAGAATTAGGGTTTTTAGTGGTGCATGGCTTTTTACATTTAAACGGCTACGACCATGAAACCGAAGAAGAACGTCAAGAAATGTTCGCTATTCAAGAAAAGATACTGAACGCTTATGGCCTCACGCGATAAATTTCAAAAACATTATGCCAATCCTTCGGTATTTCATTCTTTGGCTGTTGCTTTATCAGGTGTTCGCCATGTTTTTAAGTATGAAATTAACTTTAAAATTGAACTGGGTATTTGTATCTTAGTATTCTTATCAGGCTTTATTTTTCACTATTCTTATTTAGAATGGGCTTTATTACTATTATGTATGGGGCTTGTTTTAGTGTGTGAATTGATCAATACAGCGATTGAAGCCGTGACGGATTTAGTAACCGGCAAAAGTTATCATATTCATGCTAAAGTCGCTAAAGATGCAGCCGCCGGAGCCGTTATGCTAGCAAGTTTAACATCTGTTTTAGTAGGGATGGCTATTGTTCTTCCAAAAATTTGGCTCTTTATTCAACCTATTATTCGTTCATTTTAAATGATCTACTCATGAAAGGAGTTTTTATGCAAACTAATCAATCATCTTTTCGCTCAGGATTTGTAGCGATTATCGGTCGTCCAAACGTAGGAAAATCGACTTTACTAAACCGTTTTGTTGGTCAAAAAGTAGCGATCATGTCCGATAAAGCTCAAACAACTCGTAACCGAATTCAAGGCGTTTATACTACTGATCACAGTCAAATTGTCTTTATCGATACTCCAGGCGTTCATAAACCTAAACACGCTTTAGGAGACTTTATGATGGAGACTACAAAGCAATCCATCAAAGGAGTAGACGCTATTTTAGTTGTCGTCAACGCTGATGAGAAAATGGGGCCAGGAGATCGCCATGTGATCGATACGATTCGTTCTTCTAAAGCGCCTGTATTTTTAGTCATTAATAAAATTGATCTTATTCATCCCGATGAGTTATTACCCATTATTGATCGCTATATGGAATACTATGACTTTGATGAAGTCTTTCCAGTTAGTGCTACCCAAGGCAATAACTTAGCCCAACTATTAAATCGACTAGAAGAAATTATTCCAGAAGGTCCTCAATATTATCCAACAGACCAAGTGAGCGATCATCCGGAGTACTTTATTATTTCTGAATTTATTCGTGAGAAAGTCCTATTACTGACTAGAGAAGAAATACCTCACTCCATTGCGGTCCAAGTTGAAAGTATGCACCGCGATGAAAACGACAAACTTGAAGTTCGCGCAACGATTATTGTCGAACGCAATAGTCAAAAAGGAATTATTATTGGTAAACAAGGATCAATGATCAAAAAAATCGGTCAAATGGCTCGTCGCGATATTGAAGAATTACTAGGGGAGAAAATTTTCTTAGAATTATGGGTAAAAGTTCAAAAGGATTGGCGTAATCGTCGCAGTCAATTGGCTGAATTTGGTTATCGTCCCGATGATTATTAATGAAAACTAGACCACTGCTAAGGCAGTGGTTTTTAGACTTTTAAAGGAGGGGTTTAAATTAATAAGTTATATATTGTACTCAATCATATTAATTACGCTCTACTTGCGATAATTGGTGGAGCACTCAATACTTTTTCACTCCTTGCTTTTGGCTTTACAGTGAGTCATCAAACAGGAAATGTAACCCGTTCAGTTGTAACTAGTTTAAATCATTCACCCGAACGCTTTTACTATATAATGCTTCCCATCGTTTTTGTGATCGGAGCATTTATCGCTGGTTTGATTTTCCCTTTTCCAAGACGTCACATTTCTAAGCGTTACGGCGGAAGCTTATTATTTTTAGGTTTCTTTTTATGGTTCATTTATCAATTGGACTTAACAGCTACTCAGCAATTGATTTGTTTAGCATGGATGACGGGATTTCAAAATAGTATTATTTTATATTTCCAAGGCATTCAAATACGGACAACTTTTCTTTCGGGTCCGTTATCTAACTTTGGCTATTTATTCGCTCAAGTCGTCAAAGGTCACTTATATAATTTACCGGTTGTCTTAAACCAATTATTTATTATTGGTTGTTATTTAATCGGAGCGGGATTAGGTGTTAGGATGCAACAAGAACAATGCGCTTTAACTTGGCTAAGTATTCCTTATATAGTCACAGCTGGTATTTTTTATTATATTGCTTACTTAACTAAAGAGGGTCATCACAATGAACGAGCAGTTTGACGGTGTCGTCTTGTTTAAACGTCCCTATAAAGAAAAAGATTTGTTAGTTAAAATATTTACTCAACCATATGGAACGAAAATGTTTTATATTAGACGAGGCCAAAGTGCCAATCACTCATTAGCGCCTCAATTAATGCCTATGACCTACAATCAATATATTGGGACCATTAATGAAGAAGGACTTTCATTTATAAAAGAAGCAACGACTTTGTCCTTTTATCCAGCGATTCAAGGCGATCCTTTAATTTATGCTTATGGCACCTATTTATTGCAATTAGTGGATGCTAGTCTACCAGATGAAACGCCTTCTAAGGAAGTATATCAGATGCTTCTTCAAGTATTACAACGAATGAATGTCAAAGAACCCGTTGAAATATTAATTAACTTTGTCGAATTGCATCTTCTAAAAGAATTTGGAGTTAACTTTGATTGGCGTGGGTGTGCTATATGTCATCGTCAAGAAGGCCCATTTGATTTCAGCGTAAGAAAAAACGGACTGCTTTGCCAAGAACATTGGATAGAAGATCCCGTTAGACTTCATATAGACCCTAAAGCAGTAGGGATCGCTAGAGTGCTTGCTTTAGTGCAATTAACGCAAATTGATGGAATTAAAGTGAGTCCATATATTAAAGAAGAGCTGCGACGTTTAATTGACGAAATTTATGAAGAATATGTTGGCATTCGCTTAAGGGCTAAAAGTTATTTAGATAAATTAAATCAACCCGATGAGTTTTTTAAAAAACAACAAGCCCTTTTAAAAAAGAGAAATCATTCTAGTGATTGACATTATCGTCAAAAATAGATAGAATATGGCTAACAAAAGCAATTTAAGAAGATAGTATAGCGACTTTAGGATGGTGGAAGCTAAAGCAAATCGTAGGCGCTTTTGGTACCAATTTAATAATTGATAAAGCGCTAGATGAATTCTAGAACTAGGGTGGAACCGCGAAATAATATTCGTCCCTATGGTTTTTATTAAACCATAGGGACTTTTTATATGTGAAAGGATAGAAACGAATGAAACCGCAAACATTACAAGACATTATATTAGAGTTACAAAAGTTTTGGGCTAAACAAGGATGTGCTATTTTACAAAGCTACGATACAGAAAAAGGAGCCGGAACAATGAGTCCATACACCTTTTTACGTGCCGTAGGACCAGAGCCTTGGAATGCTGCTTATGTTGAACCGTCTCGTCGACCAGCGGATGGTCGATACGGCGAAAACCCAAACCGTTTGTACCAACATCATCAATTTCAAGTAGTTATGAAACCATCTCCTTTAAATATTCAAGAACTTTATTTACAAAGTTTAGAAGTTTTAGGGATCAATCCTTTAGAACACGATATTCGTTTTGTTGAAGATAACTGGGAGAACCCTTCTTTAGGTTGTGCCGGGTTAGGCTGGGAAGTATGGATTGATGGGATGGAAATTACGCAATTTACTTACTTCCAACAAGTCGGAGGGTTAAAAGTAGATCCGGTAACCAGTGAGTTAACCTATGGTTTAGAACGAATCGCCATGTATATTTTAGACGTAGAAGACGTCTATGATTTAGACTGGGTTGAAGGAATTAAATACGGTGATATCTTCAAGCAACCAGAACGCGAACAATCAATCTATGCTTTTGATGAAAGTGACAGTCAACTTCTTCTTCGTTTATTTAACGATTATGAAGCAGAGGCTTTACGCTTATTAGACAAAGGATTGGTTCATCCGGCGTATGACTACATTTTAAAGTGTAGCCACACTTTTAATATGCTAGATGCTCGAGGTGTCATTTCAGTATCAGACCGCGCCACTTATTTAGCACGTATTCGTAAAGCAGCACGTTTAGTCGCTCAAACATTTGTAGACGAACGTGAAAAACTTGGTTTCCCGTTAATTAAAAAAGATCATGAAACATCTGAGGTGAATGAATAATGACACATACTTATTTATTAGAATTAGGACTGGAAGAAGTTCCAGCACGCTTTTTGAGATCCATTGAAGCCCAATTAGTTGAACGAGTTGAAACCTTTCTATCGGATCATCGTCTAACTTATCAGCATATTCAATCTTTTGCGACGCCACGTCGCTTTGCGGTATTAGTCGAAGGGTTAGCTGATAAACAAACTGACCAAAGTGAAAAATTAAGAGGACCTTCATTAAAAATAGCTCAAGCAGACGGAGAGTGGACTAAAGCAGCTCAAGGGTTTGTTAAAGGGCAAGGTCTTTCTACTGATGATATTGTCGTTGAAGAAGTGAAAGGTGAGCCTTATATCTTTGTTGAACGCTTTACAAAAGGAAAAGAAGCTAAAGATATTTTACCAAGTATCGTCAGCGTCTTAGAGCACATGCAATTTCCTGTTTCAATGACATGGAATACGCTTCATACCCCATATATTCGTCCCGTCCATTGGATTGTTTCATTATTAGATGAAACTGTTATTCCTTTTGAATTTTTAAACATTCAAGCTGGACGTAAAACAAATGGTCATCGCTTCTTAGGAAAAGAAGTTGAGCTAAATAAAGCAACAGACTATGAAGCGGCATTAAAAGAACAATTTGTAATTGCTGACTTTAATAAACGTCAACAAGAAATTGCTGATCAAATTAATCAACTAGCTAAAGATCATCAATGGGTTGTACCGATGGATGAAGAGCTACTAGAAGAAGTAACCGCAATTGTCGAATGGCCGACTGCTTTTTATGGTGGTTTCGATGAGAAATATTTACAAGTTCCTTCACCTGTATTAATTACGGCAATGAAAGACCACCAACGTTACTTCTACGTATTGAACCAACAAGAAGAGCTGCAACCTTACTTTATTTCCGTTCGCAATGGAAATGACTATGCTATTGATAATGTGGTTAGAGGTAACCAAAAAGTATTAAGAGCTCGTTTAGAGGATGCGTTATTCTTCTATGAAGATGATTTAAGTCATTCCATTGATTATTTTGTCGATAAACTCTCTCTTGTAAGAGAACATGCAAAAGTAGGAACATATACCGAAAAACAAGAGCGCGTTGCCTTTATTATTGAACAATTAGCTAACTTAACTGGTGAACAAACAGCAGCTGATGTGGCGATTCGCGCAGCTCATATTTATAAATTCGACTTAATGACTCAAGTAGTGAATGAGTTTGATGAGCTACAAGGTGTTATGGGCGGTATTTATGCTAAAGAATTTGGTGTTGATGATGACGTAGCACTAGCGATTAGCGAACAATACTTACCTAATAGTGAGCATCAATTACCATCTACAACAGCATCATCTCTACTTGCGTTTAGCGACAAACTAGATACTGTCTTACAGTTTTTCAATCAAGAAATGATCCCGACAGGCTCAAGCGATCCTTTTGCTTTACGCCGCGCCACTTTAGGGATGATTGAAATTGCTTTAAACGAACAATGGGATTTTTCATTCCAAGAGTTATTCCAAGCTGTCGCAGCTAAAGAGTCATTTAACACTGAATTATACGCTTCATTTGCTAATTTTGTTAAAGCGCGTCTACAATTATTACTGAGCCAAAAACAGATTGACAATGATATTATTCAAAGTGACTTAAAAGCTCGACGTATGAACGTATTAAAAACGGTGAAGCGTGCTCAATCATTAATGGAGTATAAAAAAGCTCATCCTGAAGACTACAGTCATTTAGTTGAAGCGTTATCACGCGTAGTGAATTTAGGAGCTAAAGTAGAAGAAGACTCTGTCATTGATGCGTCATTAAGTCAATCAGAATCAGAAAAACAATTAATTCAATTAGTATTGCAATTACACTCTAAACGCGATTCGACTTCTTTATTAGAGTTATTCACCCCATTGGTTGAACCGATTAGTCGTTACTTTGAAGAAAATATGGTCAATCATGAAGATGACGTTATTAGACAAAACCGTCTAGCAACTTTAGGTCGTCTGACTCAATATCTTTTAGATGAATTCGATCCAAGAGAATTAATTAGTAAATTTTAATATTAAAAGAAAGGAGAAAGGGGATGTCAAACTTTATCGATTACGCTAAAGTGAATGTCCGAGCAGGAAAAGGCGGCGATGGTATCGTCGCTTTTAGACGTGAAAAATATGTTCCTGATGGAGGTCCAGCCGGCGGAGACGGCGGACGAGGAGGGGATGTTATTTTCCGTGTAGATGAAGGCTTAAGTACATTAATGGACTTTAGATATAATCGTCACTTTAGAGCTAAAAATGGTGAAAACGGCATGAGTAAAAGTAAATATGGTGCCGGAGCAGATGATTTAATTGTCATGGTTCCTCAAGGAACTCTTGTCCGTCACGCTGAAACAGGTCAATTGATTGCTGATTTAAAAGAGCATGATCAAGAAGTAGTCATTGCTAAAGGCGGACGGGGAGGACGAGGTAATAAACGCTTTGCAACTCACCGCAATCCAGCGCCTTCTATTGCCGAAAACGGGGAACCTGGAGAAGAATTAGATGTTATTCTTGAATTGAAATTGCTTGCTGATGTTGGTTTAGTGGGTTACCCAAGTGTTGGTAAGTCAACTTTATTATCAGTTGTCAGTAACGCCACCCCTAAAATTGCCGACTACCAATTTACTACGCTCGCTCCTAATTTAGGGTTGGTTGATTTAGGATATGGTCAAGAATTTGTATTAGCAGATATGCCAGGAATTATTGAAGGGGCTTCTGAAGGGGTCGGATTAGGTTTAACCTTTTTAAGACATATCGAACGAACTAAAGTGTTACTTCATATTATCGATATGGCAGCCACTCATGGGCGGGATCCTTATCAAGATTTTGTAGATATTATGGAAGAATTAGAAAACTACAATCCGATTCTTTTAGAACGTCCCATGATTATTGTCGCTAATAAAATGGACTTACCATTGTTTCAAGAAAACTTGGAAGAGTTCACTCAAAAAGTCAATCAATATTATCAAGAACATCAACTGCCAGTACCAGATATTGTCTCAATTAGTGCCTATCAAACTAAAGGTGTCGATGACTTGATGCGACAAACCTATGATTTACTTCAATCGAGCGAATATATTCCACTTGAAGAAGAAGCAGTGGAAGAAGTAGCTTATTACACAGTTGAAGAAGAAGAGAAACCGTTTGAAATTCATCAGCTAGGTGACGGTTATTGGGAGATTACAGGAGAGCGGATTGTTAAGTTGTATCGCATGACAAATATGTCCCACGATGAAAGTATCGCCCGTTTTTCTCGTCAAATGCGTAGTATGGGGATTGATCAAACATTACGTGATTTAGGAGCTCAATCAGGAGATATCGTTGAACTTGATGGTTTCCAGTTTGAGTTCATGGATTAGGTGATCATAATGAAACAGCGATTAAGAGTTTTTGATGGTCTTAAAGGAATATCAATTTTACTGATTATTTCTTACTATTTCTTCCAGCATATTATGCCAGGCGGATATCTAGCCGTTAATACTTTTTTAGCCATTGGCGGCTTTTTCAACATTCGTCACTTTTATCGAAAAGAACTCACGGAGCAGCCTTATAAAGTTGGACAATTTTATCGTCAGCGAATTGAACGGATCTTCTTCCCGCTACTAGCGATGATTATTACAGTTGGTACCTATATCTTACTGTTTGCTCGCGATTATTTGTTTAACTTAAGAAATATGGCTCTTTCTTCACTCGTTTTTCTTAATAACTATTACCAAATCATGAACGAACAATCTTACTTTATTCAAGCGGCGAACCCAAGTCCTTTTGTTCATTTATGGTATATTTCTTTATTCGTGCAATTAATGCTATTGACGCCACTATTAACAGCTGGTTTATACCGTTGGCACAAACGTCCGACAGTAGCAGCAGGGTTTATGTTACTTTTAGGGTTTGTATCTGCTGTTTTAATCGGTTATCTTTACCAACCCGGCGCAGATCCTACTCGTCTTTACTACAGTATTGATACTCGAGCATTTGCTTACTTTTTCGGGGGAGCTTTAGGGTTTTTATTACCGATTCAACTAAAACCAGCTCCTTTATCTAAAAAAGCTCGTTGGATTTTTGATGGGTTATCTCTTGTATTCATCGCTTTATTATTTGCGATGGCTAAATACATGTACGGTACCCAACCAGTAGCTTATCGATTCGGGATGCAGTTATTTACTATTCTTTCCTTAGGATTAATGGTAACCGCGCTGCATCCGCAAACATGGATGAATCGATTGATCGGCTCTCGAGTGTTTAGTTTTTTTGGTAAAAGAAGTTTATCTTATTACTTATGGTTCTATCCTGTTCATTTACTCATGCCTGAAAATATTGGTTGGTTAAACCAAAACCTTTTAATCAATCTACTCGTTCAGTTTATTATTATTATGATTTTAGCTGAAGTAAGCTATCGCTTATTTGAAAATCATCAAATGGACTTACCGATTGGTCAAAGTTTCAATTGGCAAAAAACTAAATATCAAATTAATTATTTATTACAGCATCCCGGTCAATTAAAAGGAATTAAAGCAGTTGCTGTGACTTATACATTGTTTTTTGTGTTAGGAAGTTTGTCTATTTTAGCAGCGCCTGAACAACGTAATGAAACAGCCAAAGAAATTGAAGAAACGATTGCCAAAAACCAAGAAGTGGTCAAAGATAGTCAAGAAAAAAGTGACGAAGTTAATCGAGTCATTAATAACATTGAAGGCTTAGGTCGTAAAGAGTTGCTGTATGCGAATGCTTTAGATGTATCATTTATCGGAGACTCTGTCTTTCTTTCAGCCGCCGATAAGTTAAAAGAAGTCTTTCCTCAAGGAATTATCGAAGCAAATGTTGGACAACAGCTTTACAACAGCGGTGTGCTTGTTAGTTCAATGAAACAAATGGAGTTATTAAAACCTACAGTTGTAGTTTACTTAGGTAATAACGGAACATATACTCGTGCTCAATTGGATGACTTTATTGAACTGATAGGATCAGACCATCGCATTTACTTCTTAACTTCACCGATTAATCGTCCGTGGATTACAGATGCTAATAAACAATTACAAAGTGCTAGCGAACGGTACGATAATGTAAACTTGCTGGATTGGGCGAGTGTTGCTAAAGATCATCCAGAGTGGTTTGTAGAAGATGAAGTTCATCCTTCGACTCAAGGAGCTTTAGAAATGGCTAAATTTATTGCAAATGAACTCTATAAATTACGCTAGGAGGTTATAAATGAAGTTAATGTTTTTAGGAACAGGCGCAGGTGTGCCTAGTCGTCATCGTAACGTCAGCTCACTTGCTTTAATGCTCCTAGACGAACTCAATGAAATATGGTTATTTGATTGCGGCGAGGCGACTCAACATCAAATTTTAAAAACTAATTTAAAGCCTAGAAAAATCACTAAAATATTTATTACTCATTTACATGGTGATCATATTTTCGGATTACCAGGTTTAGTGAGTAGTCGCTCCTTTCAAGGTGGAGATGATCCTTTAACCATTTATGGACCGAGAGGAATTAAACAATATGTTTTAACAAGTTTAAAAATTAGTGGGACTCATTTATCTTATCCACTCAATTTTGTTGAATTAGATCCTAAGGGAGGACAGCTCCAATTTAATAAAGGATGGAAAGTAGAATACTTACCTCTTGATCACGGCGTCCTATCCTTTGGATATCGTATTATCGAACCCTTTAAGCAAGGAGAACTATTAATCGATAAATTAAAACAATACAATATTCCAAGCGGACCTATTTATGGACAATTAAAAAACCGTCAAACTGTCACTTTAGAAGACGGGACGGTTCTTGACGGGAATGATTTTGTAGGACCCAATATTCGCGGGCATTTAGTGGCTATATTAGGCGACACACGTCCTCACCGAAATGCTGAAGTTTTAGCAAAAGACGTTGATGTTTTAGTTCATGAAGCCACCTTTGAAAAAGATGAAAGTAAGATGGCACGCAACTACTTCCACTCAACAACCCAACAAGCTGCTTTATTAGCTAAAAAGTGTGATGTTAAAGAATTGTTTTTAACCCACATTAGTGCTCGTTATATGGGACAAGCTTGTCAACAACTTTTAAAAGAAGCCAAAGAAACTTTTAAAAATGTTCACTTAGTGTCCGATTTAGACGTGTATGAGATCCAACGAGTTGAAGATGAATGAAGACGTTAAAAAATCAAGTAATTTTACTTACGGGTGCAACCGGCGGGATTGGCTCGCAAATCGCTAAACGACTAGCGAAGGAGTCAATTACACTTTTACTGGTGGCTCGAAATAAAGAAAAATTGCATCAACTTACTCAGTCTCTTAAACCAAATAGCTCAGCCACTTTAGTTCCGTTGTCTTACGATTTAACAGATTCTACTAAAGTTCAACAGCTGGCTAAAGAAATAATGTATCGTTACAAACACGTTGATCAAGTAGTTCATGCTGCTGGAGTTGGGGATTTTAAACCTTTTGTAGATTTTTCGACAGCAGAAATAGATGAGATGATACAAGGCAATACATTAAGCGTTATGTATTTATTTTCTGCTTTTTTGCCTTATATGACATCTCGCCAAAAAGGTCGCTGGACTATTATTGCTTCGAGCGGTGGCGAAGTGGCCACTCCATCTTCTAGCGTGTATTCTGCTAGTAAATTTGCTATAATCGGGTTAACCAATGCAATCCGAATGGAAATTCGACCAAATCAGCTAGAATTGACCGTCGTCAATCCTGGTCCGGTCGACACACCGTTTCATCATCGAAACCCACAGATGAAAGCTTACCTTGAAAAAGTAAAGTGGATGGCTCTAAAACCAGACACTGTTGCTAAAAAAGTGGTTAAAAATATGAAACGAACTAAAATGAAAAAAACAATGACCCTTCCTTGGTTTTTATCCTTAGCTGCTAGAGGGTATGGACTAGCTCCCAACCTAGCAGATTGGGTCATTACTCATTTTTTTAATTATAAGGAGGAGAACCGATGAAGCAACAATGGAAAATCATTTTTGTTATTATTTTAATGATTTTAGTCGTAACTTTCGCTATTCAAAACACTGTTGCTGTTCCTATTAATTATTTTGTCGGAACAGTAGAAGTACCTCTTGTTTTAGTGATCTTACTTTGTTTGTTACTAGGAGTTATTATCGGTCTAGTGGGATCGCTAACAGCTCTTCAAGCGTCTCGTAAAGCTAATCGAACGTTAGAAGGAGAGTTGCGGGCTGCTAAAGCAGATCATATGGATAAAATCCAAGAAAAAGATCGCCAGCTCGCTGAATTAAGAGATAAGTTACGAAACGAAGCTCAAGCGACTGATCACACTGCTGTCTATCAACCTTCAACAGAATTGTAGGAGAACGATTAAATGAAGAACTTAGCACGGTATCAATGGCAAAACCCTCAACTGCCAGAAGATACAACTACACTCATTAAGCAATTACAAGAAGCGGGATTGAACTATTCGCCCGCTTTTTTACGTGTTTGTATTGCTCGAGGGTTAACCACAAAAGAAGCCATTGAAATAGCAACAGATGAAACACCTCAATTATTTCATGATGCATTTTTAATGTACGACATGGAAAAAGCGACTCAGCGGATTATGACAGCTATCCAAGAAGGGGAGCGGATTCTAGTTTATGGCGATTATGATGCAGATGGTATTACGAGTACTCTTATTGTCGTTGAGGCTTTAGAAAGCTTGGGCGCGGATGTTATTTATCATTTGCCTAATCGTTTTACTGATGGCTATGGACCGAATTTAAAGCAGTATCAGCATTATGTTGAAGAAGAAAATGTAAGACTTATTATTACTGTAGATAATGGAGTCGCTGGATTTGAAGCGATTGAATGGGCTCAATCTCATGATGTAGATGTTATTGTCACTGATCATCATGAAATTCAAGAGGAATTACCACCCAGCTACGCTTTTGTTCACCCTCAACATCCAAAAGGAGAGTATCCTTTTAGTGACTTAGCAGGTGCGGGTGTTGCTTTAAAATTGGTAACAGCTTTATTAGAAGATGTTCCACCTGAAGCTTTAGAGTTAGCCGCTATTGGAACCATTGCAGATATGGTTAGTTTAACTGATGAAAACCGCACCATTGTATTAGCGGGTCTTAGCATTATGAAACAAACGCCAAGAATTGGCCTAGCATTACTTTTTCAACAAGAAAATATTGAAACAACCAATTTAGATGCTGATACGATTGGCTTTCAAGTTGGTCCTCGTCTAAATGCTTTAGGGCGTTTAGAAGATCCGACTCCGGCTTTAGAATTACTGCAAACCGATGATGAAGTACAAGCGCAACAGCTGTTAACTTTAATTAATGATGTCAATCAGCGTCGTAAAGATATTGTTGAAGAAATCGTTCAACAAATTGATAAGCAGTTGAAAGACTTACCTACCTTACCCAATATTATTGTTTTATCAAATCCATCTTGGCCAGCAGGTGTTTTAGGGATTGTAGCTGGACGAATTACTAATAAATATCATCGTCCCTCCATTATGTTTCAACAGCTAGATGACGAACAGATTTTTAAAGGAAGTGCTCGCAGTATTCCGGCGGTAAATATTTTTGAATTATTATCTTTAGTAAAAGATCATATTTTATATTTTGGAGGTCATGCTCAAGCAGCGGGGATGACAGTTGCTGCGGATGAATTTGATCGCTTTAAGCAAGCGTTAGAAGAAGTAGCGATGACTTATGAAGAGCAAATTCATCAACCTGAAACATTAAAGGTTGATTTAGTGGCTAAATTACAAGAAATTAATTTAGATTTCATTGAAGAAATTCAACAATTGGGTCCTTTTGGTATGCACAACCCCAAACCGAATGTTTTAATTAATGAAGCGATATTAGCTACTAAGCAATACGTTGGAATTAATCGTCAGCATGTTAAGTTTAATTTAGTCGATGAAGATAATGACGACTTAGATGGCATTGCCTTTTCACAAGCAGACCGGTTTAATTTATTAAATCAAGGACAAAAAGTCGATATGGTGGGACAACTTTCCATTAATGAATGGCAAGGCAAAAGAACGCCACAATTAATGTTAGAAGATTTAGGAATCGATGATATTCAATGGATCGACCAACGTAGTAGTCAAATACCTGCTGACTTTTTCCATCGTTCTCAAGCAGTCTATTTATTTAAAACACCCAAACTTTTAAAAACTTATCAATCAACGATTCCAGAAACAAGTCAAAGCTTTTTATATTCTGATGAAGTAGTTGATTTGTTAAATAAAAAATATTTAGTGTTCGTTGAACCTCCGGAAAGTATTGAACTTGCAAGAGAATGGATTGATCGATTCGAAGGCTCTCAAATCATTGTTGGAACCTTTGTACATCAATCAAAATATCTTATCGGCGCTCCCACAAGAAAAGAGTTCGCAACCGTCTATCGCTGGTTAGAAAACCAAGAGCCTTTTGTTCTCGCAAAAGAGCTATCAAAGCTAGCCCAACAGTTCAAGATTGAAGTTCCTAAATTAATTACAATTTTCCATGTGTTTTTACAGGCGAATTTTGTTACAATTGACGAGGGGCGTGTTGTCTTTCAACACCCAACAACACAAGCAGTAGATTTGACACAATTTCCTGCGATGGTGGCCTATATGGATGAAATGAAAGCAGAAAAGCTATTTGTTTATTCTGATTTCCAACAATTGGTCAATTATTTTATATCCAAGTAGAGGAGAAAGAAAATGAAACTAGAAGATTATATTGCACGCGTGGATGATTACCCTCATGAAGGGATTATCTTTAGAGATATTACCCCTTTAATGGCGGATGGCAAAGCTTATCACGAAGCAACTCAACGCATTGTTGAATATGCCAAATCAAAAGATGTTGATGTAATTGTAGGGCCTGAAGCTCGCGGCTTTATTACTGGTTGTCCAGTGGCGTATGCTTTAGAAATCGGTTTTGTTCCTGTTCGCAAAAAAGGTAAACTACCTCGTAAGACCATTGAAGTGGATTACGGACTAGAGTACGGTAAAGACGTCTTAACCATTCACGAAGATGCGATTAAACCAGGAATGAAAGTTTTAATTGTCGATGATTTACTTGCAACAGGCGGTACGATTGAAGCAAGTATTAAACTCGTTGAACAACTAGGCGGAGAAGTGGTAGGTTGTGCCTTCTTAATTGAATTAGTTGAGTTAGAAGGTTACAAAAAATTACATGATAAAGATTACATTGCGTTAATGCAATATTAAAAAAAACAAACCAGATGAAGCAATTCAATTTGATAGGCTTCATCTGGTTTTTATATTACATTTGACGATATAAACTAATGACTTTACCTAAAATGGTTACGTCATCAACGATAATATCTTCCATCGTATCATTTTCAGGACGTAAAATATGGAAATGATCTTGACGGTAATAAGTTTTACAAGTGGCTTCATCTTCGTTCGTTAATGCAATAACGATCTCTCCATTGTTAGCAGTCGGTTGTCTACGGACTGTAATTAAATCGCCATCCATAATCCCAGCGTTAATCATACTTTCTCCGCTAATTTCTAACATGAATAAATCGTTAGCATTCGTATTCAAATGAGGAGGGACTGGGTAGAAATCGATTGCTTCTTCGACAGCTAGGATAGGAGCTCCCGCTGCAACGCGACCGAGTAAGGGGATTTCTTCATTAGGATTAATACCTAAAGCTTTAAAGCCTAAGTCAGTCAGTTCAATAGCGCGAGTTTTACTAGCATTACGAGTAATGAACTCATTTTTCTCAAGACGGGAAAGATGGCCATGAACCGTGGAGGTGGATGATAAACCAACACTCGTGCCGATTTCTCTAACAGTCGGTGGATAGCCGTTGGTTTCAATACTTTGGTGAATACATTCTAAAATTTGTAATTGTTTATCGGAAATGGATGTCATATTTATCAACTCTTTCATTATAGGTACGTTTATTGTAACAAAGATGAGAAGGGATCACAAACAAATGTTCGTCTAAAAATTGCTGATTATTCCTTGTCCAATCATTATATCCAATGTTCCAAATGTTTTAACTTGTCTAAAGTATCATTCATTTGTCGCAAGTGCACAAATAAATAAATTAATTTATTTATATAAAATCGTTTTCCATGTTATAATATAGATACAGAAAACTTTTACTTTTAATTTTATAGGAGGATTAATCTATGTCAATTAGAAAATTATTGATGATTCCTGGTCCAACTCCTGTTGCTCGTTCGATTCAAGACGAAATGGGAAGAGAAACAGTTGCGTTTGGTGATCCAGCTTTCGTTCAAGACTTTAAAGAAGTCATTGAAGATATGAAAGAAATGTGGGGAGCTAAGCAAGTTTATGTTGTAGCTGGTTCTGGTTCATTAGCAATGGAAATGGGAATTGCTAACACTGTTGCACGCGACGAAAAGATTTTAATCGCATCTAACGGATTCTTCGGTGATCGTTTCGTTGACGTTATCGAGCGTAAAAGCATTGATTTTGAATTAATGCAAGCTGAGTGGGGAACAACTGTTACACCTGAAATGATTGATGAGAAATTACAATCAGGCGAATTCAACGCTGTAACAGTGACTCACGTTGATACATCGACTGGTGTTGTAGCACCTGTTGAAGAAATTGGTAAAATGTTAAACGAAAAGTATCCAGATGTGATGTATATCGTTGACGGTGTGTGTGCTACATCAGCAGAGCCAGAGCACTTAGAAGATATGCATATCGACATTTTAATTTCTGGTTCTCAAAAAGCCTTTGGTGTAGCACCAGGTTTAGCATTTGTTTGGGCTAGCCAAAAAGCATTAGACAAACGTGCTTCATTAGGTACAATTCCTGAGTATTTTGCTGATTTTATGAAATGGACACCTATTATGGATGACCCATCAAAATACTACGCAACACCACCTGTTAACTTAGTGTGGGCTTTACAAGAATCATTACGCTTAATTAAAGAAGAAGGATTACAAAACCGTTATGACCGTCATCGCAAAATGGCTGACGCAATTCAAAAAGCACTAGAGTCATACGGATTCAAAATTCTTGCTCAAGAAGGCGTTCGCGCGTCAACATTATCTAACATTATCTACATGGATGATGTAGACGATATGAAATTTAGAGAAACAATGCGCGAAGAAGGAGCAGAAGTTGCTGGCGGTTTAGGTGACTACGCAGGCAAGATGTTCCGTTGGGGACACATGGGTAACATTGATGAGCATGATGTCGTTGGTGGCTTAGCCGCAATTGACCGCACATTAATGCGTTTAGGTATCGATGTTGAACCAGGTAAAGCAATCGGTATTTTCACAAAAGAATACATGAAATAATATACTAAAGAAAAGGACGTATTGTCCTTTTCTTTTTGTTTTAGCTCTTTTCACCAATATGATATAATTGTATAGATCGAATTATTTATGAAAGGAGCGTTTATTATGATTAGTCAAGAGAAATTACAACGCATCAACGAATTAGCAAAGTTAAAAAAAGAAAGAGAATTAACAGAAGCTGAAGCTCAAGAGCAACACGAGTTACGTCAAGAATATTTACATCATTTTAGAAAAGGGTTTAGAAACCACATTGAAGGCATGAAAGTGGTCGATGAAGAAGGTAATGATGTGACGCCTGAGAAATTAAAACAAATTCAAAAAGAAAAAGGACTTCATGGTCGAGGCAAAGAAGACTAGTCAAGTCCTTTATAATTTAGTAAAATAAAACAGTATATCAAATGAAAGTAGGGATAACATGGCAACATGGGCATGGCTATTAATCGTCGTCATTGCACTTGTCGTAGGATTTGCGGGGGGCTTTTTCGCCGCACGTAAATATATGATGGACTATTTTAAAGAAAATCCACCGATTGATGAGCGAATGATCATTCAAATGATGGCACAAATGGGACAAAAACCGTCCCAAAAGAAAGTCCGTCAAATTATGAGTTCAATGAAAATGAGATAATCTCTCTTTTTGTTCCCCCCCTGAAGGTATAAGTCCTTTAAGGGGGGTTCTTATGTTTTAAGCCAAAGGGTTGAGAACACAAGTTTTTTTCAAGTATACTAAAGTAGAGTTAAGAGATACTAAAGGAGAGGTAACATTGAATAAAGAGAATACTTTATTATTAATGATCGATCTACAAGAGCGACTGGTTCCAGTCATTGATCAAAAAGAGGAAATGATTCAAGAAAGTAAAAAGCTTCTGGAAGGATTAAAAGAATTAGACGTACCTTGTATTGCGACCGAGCAATATCCTAAAGGATTAGGTCCAACACTTGATTCGTTAGCTTCGTTTTTTACTGATAGTCATATTTATGAAAAGACGCAGTTTAGCGCATATATTGACGAAGTTAAGAGCCATTTAACACCTTCTATCAAACATGTTATTGTCATTGGCGCTGAAACTCATATTTGTGTCGAACAAACGATTCGCGATTTATTGGCATTAAATTATACAGTGCATGTACCCGTTAGTTGCGTTGGATCAAGACGGGCTGAAGACAAGACTGTTACTCTATCCCAGCTACAACAAGAGGGAGTCCAATTAACAACCGTTGAATCGATTTTATTTAAGTTACTAAAAGACGCTAAAAATGAACATTTTAAAGTGATTTCTCAATTAATTAAATAAAATAAAGGAGGCGATGATTCTGGATATCTTTAAACAGTTAGGCTGGTTTTTCAAAAAAGAAAAAGTCGCCTACATTACAGGAGTTTTAGGACTAATCGTGGTCGCTATTTTGTCTGCTTTGGTGCCTTTAATTATCAGTCGCATGATCGACTCCATGAACCAAGGCACACTGCAGATGAATGATTTATGGCTGTGGATTGGTATGTTAATCGGAATTGCGGTTTTGCAGTATGGATTGCGCTATATATGGCGGATGGCCATTCATGGAACAGCGACACGGCTAGAGTTTATTTTACGTCAACGTTTATATAATCATTTCATGGCAATGGATGAAATATTTTTCCAAAAATATCGTACGGGTGATTTAATGGCCCACGCAACTAATGATTTAAATGCGATTCGAATGGTGGCGTCAGCTGGAATTTTAACCTTTGTCGATTCCATCTCTCAAGGGCTTATCACTTTAATTATGATGTTTGCGGTGGTTGATTGGCGATTAGCGCTTGCTTCAGTGATTCCATTACCTTTACTAACTATTATGTTTAATTATAACGGTAAAAAGGTTCACTATCACTTCAAAAGAGCGCAAGCTGCTTTTTCATCTTTAAATGATAAAGTCCAAGAAAGTGTGACCGGTATGAAAGTTATCAAAACTTTTGGTGAGGAAACGCTGGATACAGAAGATTTTGATCAAATGGTAGATGAAGTGATCGACACGAACCAATCCGTTTACTTTTACGATGCGTTATTTAGACCCACAATTCAAATTGTTATGAGTCTTTGTACAATTATTGCGGTGGTCTATGGTGGAGCACTCGTTATACGAGGCGAGATTACTGTCGGTTTATTAGTCGCCTTTTTAAGTTATATTTTAAGAATGACTTGGCCAATGATTGCGATTGGCCGTTTATTTAACATTTTAGAACGAGGATCGGCTAGTTATTCGCGTATTCAATCTTTATTAGAAGAAACATCTCATATTCAAGAAGCAAACCATCCAGTCGTTCAGTCAATTGACGGTCCTTTGGACTTTAATATTGATTCATTTACTTACCCAAATGAAAATACGCCACAACTTTCAGAGGTGTCTTTCCATTTAGAAGAAGGTCAAACATTAGGGATTGTTGGCGCTACAGGAGCTGGAAAGACGACAGTTTTCAAACTTCTTTTAAGAGAGTTTGATCATTACAAAGGAAAGATTTGTTATAACGGAGTAGATATTAAAGACTATCAATTGGATAGTTTGTTAAGTCAAATTGGCTATGTTCCTCAAGATAACTTCCTCTTTTCGACTACTGTACGAGATAACATTCGCTTTGGACGGATGGGAGCGACTCAACAAGAGGTTGAGGAAGTAGCGAAACTAACAGCTGTTCATGAAGATATTTTGAGCTTTGCGGATGGCTACGACACTCGTGTAGGTGAACGAGGTGTTTCCTTATCAGGAGGTCAACAACAGCGAATTTCTATGGCTCGAGCGATGATTATGAATCCTGAATTATTGATTTTAGATGATTCACTCTCGGCTGTGGATGCTAAAACGGAAACAGCTATTTTAGGTCACTTAAAAAAATACCGTCAAAATAAAACAACGATTATCGCTGCTCACCGCATGAGCAGTGTGATGCATGCGGATGAAATTATTGTCATTGATGAAGGAACCGTCATTGAACGAGGGACTCATCAATCCCTTTATGATCAAGACGGTTGGTACCGTAAGATGTATGATAAACAACAATTAGAACAATCCATTCAAGAGGAGGAGATTATGTGAGTCAACCAACAGAACAAGGTTCGATTTGGGCGCGCAAAATGCCTATTAAAGAGCAAGTTCATGTGAGTCGCAAAATATTATCTTTTGCTTCTTCGTTTAAAGGGATGTTTATTTGGGCAATTATTTGTGGCATCATTACATCAATGGTTGGCGTCTTATTGCCTAGAGTCATTCAAATTTATATTGACCGCTATTTACAAACAGCAACACTGACAACTCAAATTATGATTTACTTTGTTGTCATTTATAGTGTTTTAGTTGCTATTCGAGCCCTTACGAATTACTTTTCGACTTATTTATTCGATTTAGCGAGTGAGAAAACAGTCGGCGAGATTCGTTCAAAAATTTATCGCAAAATTAATACATTAGGTATGCGGTATTTTGATCAGACGCCGGCGGGGTCAATTGTTTCTAGAGTAACGAATGATACAGAAACATTAAAGAGCTTTTTTAAGGTGTTTTATGACCTGTTTGAAGGTGTTGTATCGATTATTGCAGTCTTTATCGGAATGTACTCCTTACACCCTCAGATGGCCTTAATTTTCCTCTTATTTTTACCGGCGATGGCTTTAGTTATTTATATTTACCAAAGTCATAGCTCTAAAATTTACCGTACCATGCGTGAAAACTTAAGTATGTTAAATACGCGCTTAAATGAGTCTATTTCTGGTATTAATATTATTCAACAATTTCGTCAAGAACAGCGCTTCATGAATGAATTTGAAGAGATTAACGAAGAGCAATATAAAGGACGCCGAGCGATGGTGCAAATGAACGCACTCCTTTTAATGCCAGTGATAAAACTACTAGAGTCTTTATCTTTAGCGGTAGTCTTTTATATTTTAGGTCGTCAATTTTTTGACGGTATGATTGAAGTAGGAATTGTGTATGCTTTTACTCAATATAGTGTAGACTTTTTCAACCCGATGGGGATGATGATGGATAGTTTAAGTTTAATGCAAGATGGAGTCGTTTCGAGCTCACGTATTTTAAGCTTATTAGATCACGAAGAATTAGTTCCCGAGCAAATTGCTGATCCTCAAGCTAAAATTACCGATGCGCGCATTGAATTTAGAAACTTAACGTTCTCCTATGATGGTAAACACGACGTATTAAAAGATATCAGTTTTGTTGTTGAACCTGGAACTACTACCGCTATTGTAGGTCATACAGGTAGTGGAAAAAGTTCCATTATTAACGTCTTGATGCGTTTTTATGAATATCACTCAGGAAGCGTTGAAATTGATGGTTATAGTTTAAAATCTTTTAGCTATCCTACACTTCGCCAAGAGATTGGTTTAGTTTTACAAGATTCCTTTATTTTCTATGGGGACGTGTTGCGAAATATTCGTTTATTAAATACAACCATCACACAAAATGAAGCCCAAGAAGCAGCACGCTTCGTTAATGCAGATCGCTTTATTGAAGCAGATCCAAAAGGCTACAATAAAAAAGTTATCGAACGTGGAGCAAGTTATTCTAGTGGCCAAAAACAATTGTTATCCTTTGCAAGAACTATGGTACGTCAACCTAAAATTTTAATTTTAGACGAAGCAACGGCCAATGTAGATACACAAACTGAAGAATATATTCAAGAAAGTTTATCTAAAATGCGAAAAGGTCGCACAACAATTGCGATTGCCCACCGTTTAAGTACCATTCGCGATGCAGAACAAATTATTGTCTTAGATAAAGGTCGCATCGTGGAAAAAGGTACTCATGATGAATTGATTGCCTTAAACGGCCAATATAGTCAAATGTACCGCTTACAATCGATGGCATAAAAAAGTCCCTTATGAGTTTTTTCATAAGGGATTTTTCGTTATTGGTGTTTTAAAAATTCGTTGAGTTCTTTAAAGGATTGAGTAATCTGGTCATCAACTTTAGCCAGTTTTTCTTTATCGTACTTGACTCCTTCTTCGTACATAATTGGAGTACCTACAGCAATTTTGGGACTTTTTCTTAAAAAGAATTCCTTAAATCCAACAGAAGTATCCATCGCTACAGGAACAATGGTTCGTTTACTTAAACGTTGAATAAACGCTGTTCCACCTTTAACTTCTTCAGAGTGTCTCGTTCCAGTAGGGAAAATGCCAAGAATCATTTGTTCTTTATTCATGACGTTAGTTGCGTGACGTAATGTACGCGGGGAAGGTTTGTCTCGGTCCACAGGAAAGACATGAACCTTTGTAAATACCCAGGCTAAAAAACGGTTATTAAACAACGAATTTTTAGCCATAAAAGCAGCCTTTTGAGGATAAACCAATAAAGCAAGTAAAATGGGATCTTGTAAGGAATGGTGGGTTCCGGCCAAAATAAAAGGTTCATCTTTAGGTAAATTTTCTAAACCATAAAATTGCGGTTTACCGTTCAATAGACGCATTCCCCAACCGACAATTTTAAGTAAAAAATCATATAGAGTCATCGTTTAAATTCCTTTCTATCCATTGATTGTATTGTAGAAGAACGATGTAAGGATTGCAAGAGCTGTTATTTTCTTGAATTTAAGCGCTAGACAATGTATGCTACAGAGTGGACAATAAAGATATGTATTGATATAGGAAATTAGAAAGAGGTAACTATGACTCAAGGACCAATTCATTATGAACTACTCCATGAGGAAAAGCATACAAAAGCTCGTTATGGTATTCTTCATACCCCTCATGGTAGTTATGAAACACCGATGTATATGCCGGTAGGAACGTTAGCGACTGTTAAAGGACTCTCTCCAGAAGAGTTAAAAGATATGGGTGCAGGTGTTATTTTAAGTAATACTTATCATCTTTGGTTACGTCCTGGAGAAGATATTGTCGAACAAGCAGGTGGATTGCACCAGTTTATGAACTGGGATCAAGGGTTGTTAACAGACTCTGGAGGGTTCCAAGTGTTTTCTTTAAGCGATATGCGCAAAATTGAAGAAGAAGGCGTACACTTTAGAAACCATATCTCCGGTGAGAAGTTATTTTTAACCCCAGAAAAAGCGATCCAAATTCAAAATAGTTTGGGTGCGGACATTATTATGAGCTTTGATGAGTGTCCGGATTTTCGACATACTTATGATTATGTCAAAGATTCGATCGCCAGAACAACTCGCTGGGCTGAGCGCGGCCTTAATGCCCATCAAAAATCAGATACTCAAGCTCTATTTGGTATCGTCCAAGGAGCAGGGTTTAAAGATTTAAGAATTCAACACGCTAAAGATTTAATGTCTCTTGATTTTCCAGGATATTCTATTGGTGGTTTATCTGTTGGTGAGACGAAAGAAGAAATGGATGAAGTGTTAGACTACTTATTACCAGTCCTCCCTAAACATAAACCGCGTTACTTAATGGGAGTGGGTACGCCAGATAGTTTAATCGATGGGGCAATGTATGGTGTAGATATGTTTGACTGTGTTCTAGCGACACGAGTGGCCCGTAATGGGACATGTATGACGTCAACCGGGCGTCTAGTCGTTAAAAACGCTCAATACGCACGGGATTTTAAACCCATTGATGAAAATTGTGATTGTTATGCTTGCCGTAATTATACAAGGGCTTACATTCGTCATTTAATTAGGTGCAATGAAATGTTGGGCTTACGCTTAGCATCGATTCACAATACTCACTTTTTATTAGACCTCATGCGTCAAGTACGATATCATATACAAAATGATACATTACTTGAATTTAGACAAGAATTCTATGAACGGTATGGCTATAACAAAAAGAATGCACCTGCGTTTTAGAAAGGAACAGTTAAATTATGAATATGATTAGTTTAATTTCAATGTTAATTATGGGACTTTTAATGTATTTTATGATTATTCGTCCTCAAAAGAATGCTGCTAAAGCAAAACAAGAAATGTTAGAAAATATGAAACGAGGAGACCACGTTGTAACGGTCGGTGGATTACACGGCGTAATTGATGAAATTGATCGCGGCGACAATGTGGTGGTTCTTGACTGTGAAGGAGCTTATTTAACCTTTGAGTTGTTTGCGATTGCAAGCGTTAAGCGCGCAACCCCTCTAAATGAAAATGATGTCAGTGTAGATGAGCTTCAACCAGATGAGTACGTTGAAAATCCTGCTCAATCTTAAAAAGATCCGAAATGGCTTTAAAAGAGTCATTTCGGTTTTTTAATCAACGACAAACGAACTAACGTTCGACTAAAGGATGATTAATATGGAATATGGTTTATTGACTTTTCCTACCCCAAAACCTGATACATCTCGGAAAATATTGCATGTTGATATGGATGCATTTTATGCCAACATCGAAATAAGGGATAATCCTTCTTTAAAACCTTATCCAGTCGTTATCGCCAAACATCCTAAAAAAACGTATGGACGCGGCATTGTTACAACGTGTAATTATGAAGCTAGAAAGTTTGGTATTCATTCTGCAATGGCCTCGCAAGAAGCTTTTGAAAGGTGTCCCCATGCAATTTTTATTCCCCCAAATTTTGATAAGTATCGCCAAGTATCTAAGCAGATACGTCAAATATTTAGTCAATATACTGATTTAATTGAGCCCTTATCGTTAGATGAGGCTTATTTAGATGTGACACATAATAAAAAACAGATCACGAGTGCCGTCTTATTAGCCCAAGAAATTCAATACCAAATTTTAAAACAAGTCAATTTAACTTGTTCTATTGGCGTATCTTATAATAAATTCATCGCGAAATTAGCCTCTGATTTTCATAAACCTTTTGGTATTACTCTGGTAAGTCCTGAAGAAGCGCTTGTATTTTTAAAGCAATTACCGATTGAAGATTTTTACGGGGTCGGACGTAAGTCGTTACCGTCTTTTCATGCGTTAAATATTTACAAAGGAGAAGACTTATATCGTTTTAGTTTAGAAGAGTTGGAGCAACATTTTGGTAAGATGGGGCATTCATTATATTTTAAAGTTCGTGGTATTCATGATGCTCCTGTCATCTCTCACCGTCAACGCAAATCAATTGGCAGTGAAAAAACTTTTCTCGATATGTATATTACAACAGAAACGGTTGCTAGCGTCGTACGTCCTCTTGTTCAAAAAATTATTACCCGACTGGGGGAGTTGAACTTGAAAGCGCGGACAGTAACACTTAAGATGAGGTATGATAATTTTGAAACTCAAACCCGCCAATCTCAAGTAGAAAGGGGCATTTCTACTGTTGATGAGTGTTTGAATCAAGTCGAAGCATTATGGGAATTGCACGGAAACTCAACACGAGCTCTACGTTTAATTGGAGTGAGTTTGTCTAACTTTATTGACCCAGAAGGATCCGTTCAACTTCAACTACCCATTCATCAGTCTATTGAACCAAGAAAGAGATGATACAATGAGTTTATTAGATCAACTATTAGACAAGTTAACTCAAAAAGAAAAGCGGATGATTGAAATATTTAAAGCAAAAGCACTTGAGGGCATAATTTGGTATAATAGACTCGTTAAGTTAAATAAAGGAGTAGCGACATGTCGACAAAGCATAATCAAATTATTCGATACATTGAGTCTCTTGCAGTAGGGGATAAGATTTCAGTACGAGGGATCGCTAAACTTCTTCATTTAAGCGAAGGAACAGCTTACCGAGCAATTAAAGACGCTGAAATGAAAGGACTTGTTTCTACCATTGAGCGTGTAGGAACCATTCGAATTGAACAGCAACAACAACAATATTTAGCTGACCATTTGACCTATAAGGAAATGGTTCATATTACTCAAGCGACTGTTTTAGCAGGGGAAAGTGGGTTGAACCGTACTTTCAAACGTTTCATTATCGGTGCGATGACAACAGAAGCGATTGAGCACTACTTATCAACAGACGCTTTAATGATTGTAGGAAACCGAGAGGAAGTTCAACTTCAAGCGTTGAGACATAATATGGCAGTACTTATTACTGGAGGCTTTAAGGCAAGCTCTCAAGTAATGGCGCTTGCTAACGAACGAGAGCTTCCTTTAATTTCCACCACGTTTGATACCTTTACTGTTGCATCTATGATCAATCAAGGGATTTTAGACCAAACCATTAAGCAAGAAATTATTACAGTCAATGATGTCTTTCGCGATCTGAACCATTCTTATTCTCTTACTATTCACGATACAATTAAAGAATTCCACAACGTATCTAAAAAGACAGGGCTATCTCGCTTTCCTATTGTTCAAAATGGACGTTTAGTCGGAGTGGTCACCGCCAAGGATTTAATTGGGTGCGTTGAAAGTACACCCTTAGAGAAGGTGATGACGCGAAATCCAATTTTTGTTAAACCGTATATGAGTTTAGCGACAGTTTCTCACAAAATGGTTTGGGAAGATTTAGAAATGTTTCCCGTCGTAGAAGATAATATGGATTTATTAGGTGTCATTTCTCGTCAAGAAGTGATGAAAAACATGCAAAATATTTCCATGCATGCACAAAGTGGGCATACTTATCAAGAGACAATCACTGCTCATTTAAATGACTATTCAACTGATCAACATTCTCTATACGATTACTTTATCGTCATTCAGCCACCCATGGTTAATCCATTAGGAACGATTTCATATGGCGTATTAAGTGAATTAATTACCGCTGTTGCTGAACAAAAAATAGCACAATCTTCTTTACCAAGACACGTCTTAGAAAAGTTAGATTTACATTACTTCCAATTAATTCAATTAGGCAATGTTATTCAATTTGCAGTGACTATTTTTTACAATAATCGTCGAACAACGCTGCTGCAAGTCGATGTATTTCACGAAAACACTATTATTGCTAAGGCAATTTTAACAATGCAAAGTATTGAATAATTGTTACTTTAGAAAGGCAGAACATTATGTATTTAAATTTAGAAGAAGTTAACGTATTGATTGAAAAAATTGAGTCCGCTCAAACAATCATTATCCACCGTCACGTCAGTGCTGACCCCGATGCAATTGGTTCTCAATTAGGACTGAAAACACTCATCAAAAATGGATATCCAACTAAACGAGTCTTAGCAGCTGGAACTATTTCGCAAGGTCTTAAGTGGTTAGGAGAAATGGATGAGGTGAGTCGCGAAGATTATGAATCGGCTCTTGTCATTGTAGTGGATACAGCCAATCATCCGCGAATCGATACAACGATTAATCCTAACTACATTCATTGGAATATTAAGATCGATCACCATCCTGACGTGGATCAATACGCCGATTTTCAAATCGTTCATACTAAAGCGAGTTCTACTAGCGAGTTGATCTCTTTTATTAGTCGTTATTCTGATGAGCGCCTTCCGATGGATGACGTAGCAGCAAGATATTTATATGCAGGTATTTTAGGGGATACGGGTCGATTTATGTATAACTCTACAACCCCATTAACTTTTGATGCGGCTGCCTATTTAATTCAATTTGATTTTAATGCTCAATATTTAAGTGATATGATGGCTCAAATTACACTAGATGAAGCCAAGTTTCATGGTTACTTTTATGAAAAATTAACGATCGAAGATGGCGTCGCTTATGTTACTATTACGCAAGAAGAAATGAAGAAATTTAACATTACTGAAGAACAGTCCAACAGTACCGTTAATTTACCATCAAGATTAGCGGGTGTTTACTCATGGGTGACCTTTGTTGAACAAGAAGGTTCCGAAATTGCTTATCGTTGTCGCATTCGTTCTAGAGGTCCTGTCATTAATGGTATTGCTGCTAATCACGACGGCGGAGGCCATCCGATGGCTAGTGGAGCAAATGTTTACAGTAGCCAAGAATTAGAACAATTAGTCGATGAGATGAAACAAGCGGTCAAAAAATATTTAAATGAAAAGGGGGACAAAGATGCTATTTAATGAATTAACGATTAAACCATTTATTCAACAAGCTTTAAAAGATATTCACTTTAAAGAATTAACACCTGTACAAGAACAAGTCATCCCTCAAGCTTTAGCAGGCAAGCAGCTTATAGTACAATCGCAAACAGGATCAGGGAAATCTCATAGTTTTTTAGTTCCTATATTCGAAAAGATTGATCCAAGTCTTCAAGAAGTTCAAGCGGTTATTACGGCGCCGAGTCGGGAGTTAGCGACGCAACTGTATGACGTTGCTAGACAAATTGCTGCCTTTAGTCCTGAACCTATTTCAATGGAATTATACATTGGTGGAACTAATAAATACCGTCAACTTGAACGACTTAATCAAGGTAGTCAGCCTCAAATTGTTATTGGAACACCGGGGCGAATTTTTGATTTAATGTCTGAACATGCTTTGTGGGTTCAAACAGCTCGAATACTTGTCATTGATGAAGCTGATATGACGATGGATCTTGGCTTTTTAAATGTGATGGATGAAATTGCTTCAAGAATGCCAGAAAACGTTCAAATCATGGTCTTTTCCGCTACTATTCCTCAAGAATTAGAAGTTTTCTTCAACCGTTATATGGTCGGTCCAGAATTTATTGAAATTAGTCCAAAACAAATGATCGCTCAACAAATTACAAACTATTTAATTAATACTAAAGGGCGTAGCCGTAAAGAGTTAGTGTATCAATTACTAACGATGGGGCACCCATTTTTAGCGTTAGTTTTTTGTAATACTCGCGAATATGCTGACGAAGTGGCTAACTACTTGAAGGAACAAGGATTGAAAGTAGCTGTCGTTCACGGAGGATTATCTTCTAGAGAACGTAACCGAGTGATGCGCCAAATTAGAAACTTAGATTATCAATATGTTGTTGCTAGCGATTTAGCTGCTAGAGGAATTGACATTCCCGGTACGTCCATGGTGATCAATACTGAACTTCCTCAAGATTTAGAATATTTTATTCATCGTGTGGGACGTACAGGTCGTCAAGATATTGCTGGAACGGCTTATACATTTGTTACTCCAGATGATGACCGGGCGATTGTTGCGTTAGAAAGAAGAGGTGTACCATTTACTTCTGTTGAATTAGTAAATGGAGAAATTAAAGAAGTTCCTTCAAGACACCGTCGTCAACAACGAGAAGATACATTTAAAGAACAAGAAGATCCTGTTATTCGTGCGATGATTAATAAAAATAGAAAACGCAAAGTAAAGCCAGGATATAAACGTAAATTGAATCAACAAATTAAACAATATCGACGTCAACAAGCAAGACAAAGATATCGCAATAAAAAATAATACAAAAAATCCGTCAACTTACAAAAAATAGAAGTTGACGGATTTTTGCTTTAAAGATCTTGCTTTTCAATAAATGACATAATTTTCTTTAAAAACTCAGTATGACTTTTTAAAGCCTGATACATAATATAAAGCGTTGCGATCACGACTGCATGAAAACCATACATAAATGAAGGGAAAATCATTTGAAGAACGCAAACAGCAATGATAGGAATAAAAGAAATTGTTGTTACTAACTTCACTCGGTTTTTAAATTGAATAGGTTGAGTGAGGCGTAAGTTAAATATTTGAGCTAACCAAGCAGTAAAGACGATAAATAACCAATAAACACCAATAGTTACAATCCATTGGCTAATAAATAAAATAGCGTACATTTGAGGCTGCTGTTTGTAAACAGACTGGAGAAAGTAAGCTAGTTGTTTATTATCTTTAAAGTAGTCTAATCCACCAGCGATTCGGTAAGGTTGATTCAATAAACTTACAGACACTCCGTTATTCAAAATGAATAAAGATATCGGTTGGCTTGAACTGACGGCGGTTGCTCGTTTAGTAGGAATTTTAATTCCTTCTTGAGTTAAAAAAGCTTCGTCGTCTACTATTAATTGGAAAAAGTCTGTTTGGTAATATAAAGCCGGCTCTTCTAAATGAAGTTTGCCATTTTCTATTTGGTAAGTAGGGACGTGTTCGGCAGATCCCTCAACGCCAGTAACCATTTCTTGAATAAGATTGCTAGAATTAACAGTCATTGTTAGCGCAATAATAGTGATGGCTAAAAGGCGTAGAGGCATTAATTGCTTGAACGATAAGTTTAAACTATCAATAAAATAACGAGGGTCATTGAGACCGTGTTTAATAATAAGTAAAAGTCGTTTCAAAATGAACATCCTTTAAATTAATTTTCTAATGATTGATTATACCGTTTTTGCGCTCATAATACAAAATAATCGCAAAAGCGATGGCACCAATTAAAGTACTGATAGCTCCATAGACTAAACTATAAGGGAAATAAGTCATCTTCAACGTATATTCGCCTTTAGGTACGGGAACTGCCATTAAAGTGTCGTTTAAGACCGATTCAGCTTGAACAGGCTGATCATTTACTTTGAAGTGCCAACTGTGGTCATTAGGAACGGTTAACAATAAGTAGTGATCGTCTCCTTCCATAATACCTTTTCCTTTAATCGATCGGTGATTCCAATGGGTGACATTAAAGCGAGTAGGTTGTTTTTGAGCAATTAATTGATCATAGCGATCTTGGTCAAATTCATATAAATATACTTTATTTGCTTTCATCTCTTCTTTTAATAGCTCAATCGTTAATTTTTGATCGGCCATAATACGACGATAAGATGCATTAGCTACTTGGCGCGTGCGATATGGCATCGTAATACGATACTTGTGCCCATTTAATTTAGCGGCAATATTTTTACTGTTCCATTGACTTGGAAGAGTAAAGTAATAAGTATTTCCTGTTGTTGTACTAAATGGCACATCGACAAAAGCAGGCTTTTTAGCGTCAATTTTTTGATAAGTATAGAAATCGCCATCACCATTATTAATAATTTCCGCATTGGTCAATTCCATCTCGCCCATCGGCACTTCTTTGAAAAATTCAGTAGAGTTATTAGGGAAAATAAGACTTAACAGTAACTCTTGGTTTTGGATTGGTTGATGGTTTTGAAACTCAGCTGTTAAAATTTCTTTAGATACTTCGCTAGCAAACCCGAGACGCTGTTTATTTTCTCTTACGGTATAACGCGGTTGATTTTCTACGACAGAATAGTGGTACAAGTCCATTTTTTCTGAAGTTGGGAATAATAAATATTCTTCATCTTTTGTATTAGCAATCGTATCACTTGAAGGAGCAACAAAATATCTCACATCAAAAAAGTCATCGGTAAAAAAGGTTCCATTAGTATAATTGATTGATCCATTTGTATCGGGGAATCCTAAATAACCGTATAGCTTAGGAGACACTGCTTCAATCGTTGATCCAAAATGATCAAGTCCAGGAACGTGAACGAACATCGCTTCATTTTTAGTTCGCTGGAACGTTGTATGGACGCGGTAAAATTCGTCAGACGTTGGTGCATAAGGTTCGACCGCTTGATTTAAAATAGTGACATAATCTTGAAACTTATGGGTCGGTAAATAATTCATTTCTTGTAAAATAAATGCAGCGTTTGTAAATAGCTCAACACACACTAATAATAATAAAATTGATTGTTGAATCATTGGTTTGGATGTATCGATTTGAACTAAGATAATGTATCCAAGGAAAAAGGCTAAAGTTAAAGAAATGTTCATAAACGTTACATATTCAAATTCAACGTCCCAAACATAATAAAAACAAATGGATGCAAAAACAGCAATGGAAGCAAAAATCCAAGGTAATGGAATGATTTTCGGAAGGGAACGATATCCCTTAATTGCTAAAATAATTAGCATAAATGACAAAGTAAATGAAAATCTAAATGGATACCAAATAGGGAATTGTCCACCGTGCCATAGTTTGTCAAAAAACTCAAAGTGAAACGGTAGATAAAACATCACTGCCATAAATCCTGTGACCATTTTTTCTTGCCAATTAATTTTACGGTTGGCATAGTAAAACCCTAATAAGGCAAAGATAATAATACCTGCATAAAAGTTAGGTGAACCTTTTGAGATTTCATCCGACGTATAGCTAGCAATAAAAATTTTTGATAAAACATCTTTCAGATTATAAACAGTTTCCCAACTTAACGATCCCGTTTTCATATGGGAAGCTTTATTATCTAAAAGAGATGTAAAAGTCGGAATAAGCATAATGCCGGATAAAAGAGCTGAAACGAGGGAATAACCAACAAACGTTGCATATTGAGTGGCCACTGCTTTCCATTGTTTAAATGAAGAGTATTCAGAAATAACATAAAAAGCATACATCGCTAAAAATAAAGCGACCATATAGCCAATGTAATAATTAGCGATAAACAGTAAACTTAAAGATAAAACATAGAGCTTACCAGAACGATGAGTGATGATACGATCTAATCCTAAAGCAATTAATGGGAGTAAGATCATTCCATCAAGCCACATAATATTTAACATGTAGATCATAATGTAGTTCATAAATGCATAGCAGTTCGCAAAAAGTGTGGTGTTTAAAACACTCATGGGGTATTTATGACGAATAAAATAAAACATGGTGCTACTTGCTGCGACGATTTTCAAATAAGTCATTATCGTCACCGCGTGGACTAAATTTACATCTTTAAATAAAAGTAACATAAAGTTAAATGGACTCATCAAATAATAAGCCCATAGACCAATCATCTCACCGCCGAAACCTTTCTCAAATGAATAAAGAAATTTTTCAGGATGGTGAAGTAAGGTGTCTTTAAATAAACTAAAGAAATCAACATACTGTTGACTCAAATCAATGGTAAGCATTGAACTATGACCAAATGGAGTTACTCCCAAGAAAATAGCTAAACTCAATGCGATGATTGACGTAACAAGAGCGTTAAATAAATAAGGTTTAAAACGTTGTAGCATTCATATAACTTCCTTTAAATATATTTAGATCATAAGGTGATCTAGAAACCTAGCACGCATTAAAACCGTTGAATTTTAATCACATGTTATTTGTACGATCATTATCATAACAGAATTTTCAAATAACTTCATGCTCAAGATAAAATAAAGTTTTATTAAATCCATACAAAATACAGACTAAATTTGATATACTAAAAGATGCGTTTAAGCAATAAAAAGTGAGGGATTAAATGAGAAGAATTCGAACAAATAAAAAAAGTAATCGTTCACATATTCCATTTCGTTTAAATATTGTCTTTTTTGTAACTTTTCTAGCTTTTATCGCTTTATTTGCTAGATTAGCTCATTTACAACTGTATCAAGGTCAGTATTTTAAAAACTTAGTGGAACAAACCGTCTCTACACGTTCAACGGGGGCCGTACCTCGAGGAATGATGTATGACAGTAAAGGACGCGTTTTAGTAGGTAACCACCCAGAATTAGCTATTCTCTATACAAGAGATGGAGACTCGCGCGTAGCGCCAGAAGATATCGCTAATATCGCTCGTGAATTAGCTTCATTAATTGATATACCGATTGAAGATTTAACAAACCGAGATCTAAAGGAATATTTTGTTGTCTCCAATACGGATGAAGTCAACCAACGTCTAACAAAAGAGCAGCGCCAACTACCTGGAAGCGAGCTCTACCAACATCAATTAGATGCGGTAACCGATGAGGATATTCAATATAGTGACGCTGAAAAGAAAATTATTGCGTTATTTCAGCGAATGAATAGTGCCTTTGCTTTATCAACTGTTACAGTTAAAAATAAAAACGTAACACCTGAAGAAGTTGCAAGGGTCAGTGAACATCTAGGGCATCTGCCCGGTATTAGCGTAGGAACCGATTGGCAACGAGTATACCCTAAAAAAGAAATGTTACGTTCAATTTTAGGTCAAGTCTCTACCGAAAAACGAGGCTTACCAAAAGAAGATATGACAAAACTTCTTGCCCAAGGATACGCTCGTAATGACAGAGTAGGAATTAGTTATTTAGAAAAACAATATGAAGACTCATTACGAGGTTCAAAATCAATTTATAATGTCATTACAGATAATGATGATGATATTATTGATAACCAAATGATTTACGAAGGCAGCAAAGGAGATAACCTAGTTCTAACTATTGATAGTGAATTCCAAGAAAAGTTAGAAGAAATCGCTGAACGTAATTTAAAAGAAATGAATAATAAAGGACTCAATGACCGAGTGTATATTGTCGCAATGAATCCCCAAACAGGAGATGTATTGGGCATTGCAGGTAAACGCTATGAATATAACGAAGATACGGATTCTTACAATACCGAAAAAATCATCGACGATGCTTTAGGAGCTATTAATACCAGTTATGGAATGGGATCAAGTATTAAGCCGGCCATGGTCGCGATGGGATATTTAGAAAATATTATTACTCCCACAAATAACGTAATTGTGGATGAACCGATGAAATTCCAAGCATCTGCTGAAAAGACATCAGCTTTCAACCGAACTGGAAAGGTATCCATTGACGATATTGAAGCGCTAGAAAAATCATCTAACATTTATATGATTAAACTAGCTATGGCTATTGGAGGACAGACCACTTATGAGCAAGATGGAAAATTGAGTATTAGTGATGAAACTATTCAAATTTTACGTCAAAACTTTGCTCAATTCGGTTTAGGAACACAAACAGGTATAGATATACCAAACGAGACTTCTGGATTTAGTCCTGAAAGTGATCAATTGGTTAATGCACTAGACTTATCTTATGGACAGTTCGACTTATATACGCCCCTTCAACTCGCTCAATTTGTAAGCACTATTGCCAGTGACGGAGTACGCTACTCACCACGTCTTGTTAAAGAAATTCGCGGAACCGACGTTAATGGAGAATTGGGAGGCGTTAAAGCTTCTTTACATCCTCACATTATGAACGTTATCGGTCTGGAACCAGAAGCGATGAATCGTATTCAAGAAGGGATGCGTCAAGTAGCCTATGGTGGAGAAGGTACGGCACGTTACTACTTCCAAAACTATCCAATTGAAGTAGGAGCCAAAACGGGAACTGCCGAAGCGTTTTATGCTGGTCCGATTCAATATGCAGCTAATCAACCAGTAACAAACGCAACCTTTGTAGGATATGCTCCCTTTGATAATCCTGAGATCGCTATTAGTGTGGTTGTACCTTATTTAGATGAATCTGCGTGGGGACGCGAGAGTACCTTAATTGCCCATGAGGCAATGAATGCTTACTTTGAAATGAAATCTGATACAAAAGCAAGTATTGAAAACTATATGAAAACTTTTACACCAGTACAATAATAGTTATCCATCTACTATGATTCTTTATCACGGTAGGTGGATTTTTTTGTACAAAAAAATCTATCCCACATTTTAGTAGGATAGATTCATTTGCTTATTCATAGTAATAATAAGTGTAGTGTGTAAGAACTTCAGCTACTTCATGGATACTCATTCCAGGATGTAGTTCATAAGTTCCATCTTGGAGGACCGTTTCTAAATCCCAATACTCAAACAGATCTTGCAACTCTTGAGCCGATGAGATGATCCCAGCTTCTTCTAAACGATAGGCAATATCTGTAGAAGTATCCCCTGGACTAATGGTAAAGTCCACAATCGAGTTCGGATCGACATCTAAAGAAGGATCTTCATGGATTTCGGAAGTCATTGAATCTTCTTCATCAACAGTCGATGAAGACTCGTCCAATGTATTCGTTTCGTCCTCAGTTGAAGTTGATTCATTTTCTGAAGCGATCATAGCCGTTTCAGTTCGCTGAATGGATTCATTTTGAGCACTTTCTAACTCTGTCATTGATTTAGCGTAATCTTCATTTAAAGACATAAGGGATTGGTTTTCTTCTTTTAAAGAAGCTAAATCGCTTTCGTACTGGCTCGTTAATTCATTTGTGTTAGATTGACTATTTAGCACTGAATTAACACTCACGCCACGTACAGGGACATTTCCTTGAACGAAGGTTGCATAAAGACCGGTGAGAATAGCTGAACTTAAAAAACCTAAGGCCAATGTACGAAGTGTGTTTTTATTCATTAAAACACCATCCTTTCTTAACGATTCTCAATGTAATCGTCGACCACATATTGTACAACAGGAACATTTACATTCGCTTCAAAAGCAATCTCTTGCATTGTATAGCCTTGTGTATAAAGTTCGATAATATGGTCACGTGTAATGTCTGTAATATCATTAAAATCAGTCACTAATTCTCCAACAGACTCTGTTGATTCTTCTTCATAGACTGGAAAAGAATCAATTGGCTCCATACTTGATGTGTAAGTAGGCGTATCGTATTGGTTTTCTAATTCAGCTAGACGAGCTTTAATGGCTTGTAGTTCTTGCGACTGGTTATTAGTGATTTCTCGAAAATGTTCATCGTAATCAATTGATTCCTCTTTAGCGTAAATAGAGAGAATAAATAAAATAATCGCAATAACTAAAAGTGCGATAACTAAAATCCAAATATCCATATAGGCACCTCTTTCTTGTATACTTTCTATTTTATCAAAGCTAGCCAAACTTTCAACTATCGAGTAAGTTACGTTTTCATTAAACTTCTTTAACACTGAGACTTAATGTAAATAATAATCATACTGAATAAAAAGAGAACAAATAGACTATTTTTTTACCGAGTTGTGTAAGGGTATCATACATATGTGACACAAAAACATAAAAAAAAGAGGAGCTTCTGGTACACTATATCTAGACAAAATAAAAACCATAGTGTGAAAGGAAGCTCCCCATGAAGTCAATTATAACAGAAGAAATGCGATATAGGCAAAAAGTTGTTGAGTATGCGGAAAAATATGATAATAACGCCAAAGCAGCCCGTCGTTATGGCACAAGTCGTCAAAATGTCCAACGTTGGCGCAAGCGTTACGATAAGACGTGGGATAGCTTACGTAACAAAAGTCGCCGTCCTCACAGTCATCCAAACCAACATAC
>NZ_FNEL01000062.1 GCF_900100125.1 Dolosicoccus paucivorans
GGTTTGAGACCCTTAAAAAACTGCATTACTCTCAAACCTCAAATCTCCAAAGTAAGCTGAGCATTTAAGAGGAATGCGAATTTAATTTTAAGTTGTTGTCTCAAAACTATATCGACAAAATTTATTATAACATAGTTATTAAAAGAGTTCACTGAGATTTTCAGTGACAATAAAGTTTGTTTCCCATTCGCTAGAGTGCGTATGATCGAATTCCAGTAAAATAATAGGAATTTTCTTTTGAACCATTTCTTTTTTAAACAGTTTGATTTCTTCTTTGTTCAAATATAGTGACAGATTAACTAGCATAAATACTTTATACAGCTCTAATCGATGGGATATTTCGATATAGTTTACTAATCTCTCTACTAAGGTCGGCGCATCAAAATCAACAGAAATGTCTAATACTTTCGCAAAAGTCCTTAAGTTTAACTCATCCCCTACAAACACATCAAATTCTTGGTCAAAATAACACTCCCGAAAAATTTCTACAATAGTCTGTTTCAAAGCTGTCACTTTTTCATAGTCTGCTTGTAGATACTTTACTAATTGAGTTCTCAAACTATTAAGAATTGCAACTTCTGTATTTTCCAGATGAAATAAATCGACCATTACATTCAACTTAGCTGTTACGTCTTCTCCTTCTTTCATCACTTTAAAAGGAGCTTCGTCTTTATTTTTTATTTGTTCAGTTAATTCCATTAAAAACTTACGATAGAATGCTTTATTTTCAATCGTTAATTTCAATATTGTGTCTTGGTTCCAATGAATTGGATGAATTAATTTGTTATAAATCAACTTCAAAAGATCACCAAACTCTCTGAAGTATCTAACGTCTTATGTGTTGCATCTCCCACGACATAATCCATCTGATTGTATTGCTTTTCAGTGACATTTATCATTTGAACTAATCCACCACGGGGTGACGCTTTCATTACTTCGTTTCGTATCGACCGTGCTACACTTGGCGTTATAGCTAACTTAGCATAAACTGATTGTTGTAACATCAAAAAACCATGATCAATTAAAAAATTTCTAAATCGCCGATAATCACGCCGTTCTTTAGACGTTTGCATCGGCAAATCAAACATCACAATAACTCTCATCGTTCTATACCCCATATTCATAAAACCTCAATAAAGATGGATTCTCTTCATTTAGTGCTTTAAACACACTTCGACAATAAATTTGAATACTATTAGTTACTGTATTGCGTTTATCTGAAATAACAACTTCTTTATTTAATAAATTTAATAGCTCATAACGTGCCGTTTTATCAAAGACTTCTATTTCACTTTCGTATACATAGCGATCAACAATACATCTAAAAGGCTCGATTAAATCGGAACTAAAATTAAAAGGATTATGCACATTGTCGTGGCCTATACCCAATTGAGTTAAGTAGCCACTCGCTGTAATCTCACGACTAATTAATGATAAGATAATGGCATAACCATAGTTAAGCGCTGCGTTAACCGGGCAATCCATTCCTCTAGAAAAACCTTTGCCATACAACGTGTGCCAATAAACTTTTGAAGCGTGTCCTTCGCGATTGGACACATCACCTAGTTGAACTTCTTCCATAAGTTTTAATACTTTAGAAGCATTTTCTAATTTGTAATCTGCCAACATTTTGCTTTGTTGGTATATTTTATTTTTGACAATTTCCGTCCACACTTGTTGCTTAACATCATCCGACCAACTCATTTGTTGATGTAAACGGCGATTGGCTTCAAAATGTGTGCCATGCCGTTGGAGGCAGGCAGAAGGATTTCGCTTCTCGTCACAAACAATAACCGCAATATTTCTTTTAGCTAGTTCATTTAATAGTGCTGAAGTAATGGAGACGGCTGTCGTCTCTAATACGACGACACCCACTTCTCCTAAATACACTTTCTTATAATCCTCCATCTGTCTTACGACAAGATGATTCATCTTTAAATCTAACTTAGCGCGATTTGATATTACAATCGTTCTCCATGTCATAAATTTAACACATCGATTCTTTCTTCAAATAGCCCAGTAATGGACTGACGAATTAACATAAAATCTTTCTTATTAGATAGGTTTTCTCCCAATCTAGACGGTAGAGCTTGGCCACGCGTTATTCTCATCAGTGGAATGCCAGGGCTGTACTCTGCTTTGAATAAGCTGAGGAGACCAGATAGTACTTGAACTTTATTTTCTAGCGTTAACTGATTGAATTCTTTCTTGTAGTCTTCAATTTGATCTAAATGTCTAGTCAGCAATTGACGATACAACTTACTATTGGCTTTTATTTGAAGTTCATCATACATTTCTCGAAGTATTTCATGAGTTATTCCACGTTTTTCTAGTGAATTGCCACCGAACAGTTCATAATTTTCTATTTTCTTCCAATTGATTTGGAAAGATGAACTAAGCACTGGCTGTTGGGCGTTCTTCACAGAATATTGAGTACCTGTAACACCAGTGATCCGTACTCTTACACCTTCATATTCTACCAATTCATTTTGAGCATAAAGATGAGGAATTAATATCTCTACCTCTGATAGTCCATAGTATTGCTCTATAAATTGCTTCAATTCTTCTGCCGATTGGATTTGTTTTTTTAGGTATAAAGGAATATTTTTTAACATCGTCAGTGAGTTCTTCCCTTTTCGATAACGGATGATCGCATAGCACGCTCTCGTTCCATTTGTATATCCACCATATTTTTGAGGATCTAAACCATCTTTTAAAGGAATTGCAGTTTTTGAGTGTTTGGGTACTCTTGTTGCATCAAATAATTCTCCTTTACCATCTTGAAGTAATTGAGTCGTCAACACATCATGACGTTTCATCATTTTCAGTACTTTTTTAATCGTCCCATTTGCTCCAGCAACCCAAGCCACTTTACCATTACGTTCGACATCACTTTCGAACATTCTTGCTAAGTTATATCTTGGTCGGTCATCACGTCGAATAAAGTTATATGGATTCGATGTAAATTTAGTATGATATACATTTCCTACCACGATGTTTAAATACGCGTCTTTAGCATGGTGCAAATCATTTAAATTACGTACTTTAATCAGCTGGTCACTAACGTTTTGATCTGGGCGTTTATTTTTATCTTCACCAATCATTACCCCGTGATTTTGTCTAAAGTCGCTGACTTGACGGGCTTTAACGTAAACGATGGTTGTCTCCGGATAAATTTGTTGCAGTAACTCACTTAATGCTTTCGTACTTTGGCGTGTTTCTACTAATTGACGATTGATAAACCCCGCTAATTCTTGATCGCTCAAAGGTTCTTTTCTAATGAGTCGTGCATATTTTTGTTCACTCATTAATCCTTGATGCTTTAAGCTGCTCCAAAGTGAATCCATATCTGCATAAATCGTTGGTTTATAGTAATGCAGTGGATATTTGTCACCTTTAAGACGGTTTTCATTCGCCTTAACAAGGACTAAGTTGTCAAAACTGTCATCTTTCGTTAAAGAGCGCGGATAAATGTGATCAATATCGTATAAATTATGATTGAACAGGTCCTTAAGTACAATTTCTTCACCGGTATAAGCACATCGACCTCTTTGTAAGTAATATAGATAAAGCTTTTTAGAACGTAACGTCCCGTTATCTTCGTGATCCAACATCTCTTTAATGGCTGAGTCATTTTTTATGTTTTTATATAAGGCTTTGAGTCGATCTTTACGACTATCTGTGCGTCCGCTACCTTCTGCACCACGAGCCATTTCGATAAATATTTTCTCTGGTGTATTTTTTTGAATTGACACCACTTCATCAACTACTCGTAACGTTTGCCAAATAGAGCGTTTGACAGCGGGTGAGACATATAATTCATCCACCAAGTCGTAAGATATTTGCCCATCTGTTACCTGAACAGCCGTTTTACTATCTAACATGTCCATGTAATCGAATTGTTGAGAGAGTAGTTCCATCAAATTATAGTTTGTTGTTTCTAACGCTTGAATAATTGAAGTGAATTCGCCTTCAAAGTGGCGCGCATCTCTAATCTCAGTTAGAAAGGCTTTTGATAGTCGACCCCATCCTGAATACGTCAAATGACTTAGCTGTTTAATTTGTTCAGCCGTTAGACGCTCTCCATAAACCTCTTTAATCTTAGCTGGTAACATCTCTGTTCCTTCAGCAAAGATTGTAATCCAGTTGATGATTGTATCAATCATTTCCTCGTCTAATGAAGTCGTATTAAAGATTTTTACCATGTCATGGTACGTTGTAAGGCGTGACTTGACCATACTATCGATACCAGTTACTGTGACTTCATCTTCTAAATCAACCAAGTTATTATCTTTAAACCATTGAGCAATGTGTTTTTTGTATATATTGCGATTTTGGTTAATAAATAAATCTTGATAAATTCCTTGTTTTTGGTCTGGAGTGATAGGTTCACCATTGATTTTCAAATTATTCAATTCATTGAGTAATTCAAATCGTTGATACAGTAGGGAGTGTTTCGGTAAAACATCTTCATTAGGTAAATAAGTACATTTGTTTGTCATTCGGCGAATGAAGCGCTCAGCTGATGCTTCTAGATCAACTTTTCGCTTAAAATTCCAAGGATAAATCTTTCCTTTTTCTTTACGGACTACCCAACTAAACCCATCTTTATCTTGATGAGCATTGTTTAAAGGTCCTACGTAATAAGGTATGCGGAAAGTAAACAGTTGAATGATTTTGTCTTGAATGGATAAGCCATCGTCATCTTTTTTAGTCAATTCCGGGTACTGTTTAACTGCATTATTTAATATTTGTTTTAATTCCATTTGGTGAATTTGTCGAGGAATAACGCCGTTAGAACGAGTCCGCAATTTGATTAAAAAGTTATCTAAATCTAATTTGTCTGTGATTTCTTGAGTCGCTTGTTCTGGGTATTTCTTAAGCAATTTTTTTAAATATCTTTTAAATTCATCATAATCAGCTTGTTTGGCTTCATTTGATTGGCCAATATAATGAACATAATTATTTTTGAGTGCTCGATTTCTAAATAAATCATTATATTCTTTTGTTGTTCCGTGCTGTTTAACGACGCATTTAAGAAGTTCTAAATCTTCGCCGTGCTGATTATATTGATTAATCATTGCTTGAGATAGATATTTCTCACCGTCTCGGATAGTTTCTAAAATTCCCCAGTCATAAATATATTTAATATAATCAATTAAACGCAATTGCTCTTCGTCTAACATCGATAACGCCACATAAACATCTTCATAATTACTTGCGCTAAATTGAATTTTTTCCTTATTCTCTTCATCTAATTCAGGGAATAAATTTACAATAGAAGTAATAGAACCGGCCAGCAAATCAGACCAACGACTAATTAACTTCTTCAGCTCCTTATCTTCTACTTGAATTTGATAAAGCTTTAACGCATTTTTGCGTTGTGTTAAATTTAGCGTCTCATTTTTTAGTATGGCGCCAATCTCATCACTGTTTTCCCCATCTAAGTCGAACAAATAACTGTCAAACATGGTTTTAAACGAATCGTTCGCTCGTTCAAGTAATTCATGTAAATTGGACTCAGAGTTTAAATCTCCACTTACTAAGAAATGTCCGCGATATTTTAAAATATGATGCACAGCTAAATAAATATGACGAATATCAACTGATTGCTCTCCATCAATCAGAGCTTGCCGTAAATGATAAATTGTCGGAAATTGGCGATGATAATCTTGATCTTTGTAATTTTTATCATCAAATAAACTGTTTTTTGTATTTAATGAGCGATCTTCTAAATGAAGGAAGCTCTCATCCATACGAGTAAAGAAATCTGCATCTACTTGATTAATTAGTGGTGCGAATAAATCGCGTAAAGTTTGTAAACGCTCATTACGTCGTCTAAGTCTTCTGCGATTTGTCCGGTGCATTCTTCTTGCTTCAGCCGTCTCACCACTTGTAAATAATCTAACACCTTCCATACGTTTTTTGTTAAAGTTTAAAACAGTGTAATTCTCATTCGTTACAGACCACCCAACAGACCCTGTTCCGACATCTAAACCAATGAAATATTTTTTTGTTCTATTTGACATATGACTAATTCTCCTTTATACTGATGACATCAACTCGTAAAGTTGAGACCCTTAAAAAACTGCATTACGAGTTCAAATAACGATTTATCGACATTACCACTTCGTGGTCAGGCGCACGTGTGTGCGCCGTTTTTTATGTTTTAATTTTCTTATGTTTTAAAGTGTATTATTTCACTTGGATTAATTTTAATTATATCATGTTTTAAATATTTGTTCCTCAATAAAACAAGCTCTCCTACTTTGCGTAAGAGAGCTTATTTTATTATGTATGTTATCAATTTTTATTCACCAAATGCGACATAAACCGTGTTGAAGTAATCTTCATAAGCCACATTATGAGTCAAACTTCCCCCACCTTCTGTTCCTACCCCTAAGGTTAGAGATGGTGGTAAATTGGTAATGGCTCCAATGGACCCTAAAACTCCTTGGGTGTTGACTAGGTTACGAGAGCAGTTGACTTCAATGCCGTATTTTTCAATATGATCTTGATTGTTAGAAAACAGAACTGAAGTGTGCCCTTTTCCTTCTTGCTCTAACAAGTCATTGGCTTTATCGACTGCCGCATCAAAATCATCTACTAAATGGAACCCTAAAACAGATCCTAATACTTCGCGAGTGAAGCAAGATTCAATGCTGACATCTTCTGGTGCGTAGGCAAGTAAAAGACTTGTATCTTCCGGCGTATAGATTCCTGCCATTTTCGCAATTTTATGAGCTGGTTGACCGACTACATCAATATTTTTAACGCCAGGCTTTAAGAAAATCAACTCATCAATCTTTTTAGTTTCCTCTTCGGTTAAGAAATAAACCTTTTGTTCTTTCAATCCTTCTTTAACTTCATCTTCTATTGATCTAAGGGTAATGATGTGCTGATCGGATGAACAAATCACACCATAGTCAAAAGTTTTTGAATCAACAATGGTCTTAGCAGCAAAGGCTAAGTCAGCTCCTTCATCAATAATAATCGGTGTATTTCCGCCTCCAACACCAATCGTCGGATTACCCGAGGCATACGCTGCTTTAACCATCGGTGTTCCACCCGTTGCTAAGTTAAGCCCGATCCCTTCGTGATGAAGTAACTCTTGAGTCTTTTCTAAAGTTGGTGAAACGAGAACTTGGATTAAATTTTCAGGTGCTCCAGCACTTACTGCCGCATCGTTTAACAGTTTAGCTGTTTCGATAATCGCTTTTTCTGCTCGTGGATGTGGTGATAATATAATGCTATTTCGCGCTTTTAAGGCATTCAAGACTTTAGAAATAACGGTTGATGTAGGGTTTGTCATCGGAATAAGAGCGGCAATGACACCGATCGGTCGTGCGACTTTATATATTTTCTTCTCTTCATCTTTTTCATAAATACCTACAGATGGCTTGTCTTTTAAATAGTCATAAATTGTTTGCGACGCAAATAAATTTTTAGTGGTCTTATCTTTAACATTTCCAAAACCTGTTTCCTCGTGTGCTAGCGTGGCCAAATATTCTGCTTGGGTAGTGGCTGATGTCGCCATAGCTTCAACAACTTGGTCCACTGCTTCTTGATCGAATGTACTGTATTCTTTTTGAGCTGTGCTGGCTAGTTCAATTAATTGATCTACCGAAATATTTTTATCTAATAACATTTGAATCGCTCCTTCTTATATAATTTTTCTAACTTTATTGTATAATGAAAGCGCATTCATAAGGTATTACTATTTTATCCTCAATTTGTACTTTTTTGTATATCGTAATAAGATTCACATTCACAAAGTTAACAAGGAGGTTCTGGCATGTGCAACATTCAGTTAGTTGATTTACAGCCCAATGTGATCGCAAGGATTCAATCTTTTGTTCACCAACATTTTTTAATACTAAGTGTCTTTCTACTATTCACTTAGATCAAGTGAACGAAACATTGAAGAATGAGGAAATTGATCTCATCGTTCTTGATGTGACTTATTTATCCTCAGAACAATTTTCTACGTATCATCAAATGTGGACAAAACATCACCCTAATATTCGTTTTATTTTACTCACCCATTATCTAACCAACGATTTCTTAATTTATGCGTTACGTAATCAAATCGATGATGTCATTCAACTACCTCTTATCAATGAAGAAGAACTTATTCATGCTTTTCATCGCTCGATCATTAAAGCGAATGAAATTTCACTCCTTCATAAACCTTACTTAGTCGATATATCGGATCAGCGCAAGCAGATTATTTATGACATTTTGCAGTATATTCATCTCCACTATCAATCCGAGATCACATTAGAAGATATCGCAAGCCACTTTAACTTTAGTCCGAGTTACATCAGTCGATTGTTTAAAAAGACAACGGGAGTAAGTTTTCACCACTATTTAATTAAATATCGTTTGAAAAAAGCTCAAAAATTACTAGTTGATTCCGATCAATTAATTGCAGATATTAGTGATCAAGTTGGTTTTTCAGAACCTGCTTATTTTAGTCGCATCTTCAAAAAAGAATTTCAAATCACACCCGCCCAATACCGTCAGTCAAATAACCAATTAAAAAAAGAGCCTGTCTTTGATGTGACCCCCAAAAGTTGGAGTTTATAATTGAATATTTAGGCAACACATTGAGTGTTCTGTTTCCGGTAATCAACTGGAGATAGGCCACTCAATTTTTGTTTAACTCGCTTGTGATTATAGTAGTGAATATAATTATTGATTCTTTTCTCAAGTTCCTCAAATGAGACTCTTTCTTCTCCATAGTACATTTCTTGCTTAAGTAGACCGAAGAAATTTTCCATGGCTGCGTTATCTAAGTAGTTTCCCTTGCGGGACATACTCTGATATATCTTATTATCCTTTAATTTATCAGTCCATTGCCAATTTTGATAATGGAAACCCTGGCACTGTGAATAGTTGTTCGGTAAGGTGCTCTTTCTTTGATAATTTCGAGTGCCTCGTCAAGAGGATCTAATGCAATATCTAGCGTTGGTCGTTTACTAATTTTGTAGGAAATAATTTCAAGATTGTATAAGTCCATAATAGGGCTTAGATATTTTGAATTTACCCTTTTTACGTTAAGAAATTCTAGATTAGACGAATAAAGGAAAATAAGTTCAATCAACGTTTAGTTTTACTCATTT
>NZ_FNEL01000003.1 GCF_900100125.1 Dolosicoccus paucivorans
CTTAGAGCCACACTTAGATTTGTTAGCTTTGTAGCCTTCATAATAGTCGATGATAGTTCCACCATCGTCTAAATAATGATAGACATTATAGATGGTTTGAGCAGATCTTCTTAACTTTTTAGCGACTATGTAAGCTTTTTCGCCAATTTCGTAGTAGTTTTCTATCCAAGTCAGTTCTTTCGTGGTAAGATGTGTATAGGCCATTTTGTGTCTACTCCCTTATTTATGATTGGACTCATAAATAGTGTAGCACAAATGGTCTTATTTGTTTTTTTCTAGCTTAATTTTACAATTCAGGTCTTTAAAAGTGGTTTTTGATTCATCCAGTGATTGATCATTTGATAAAGAAAATAAACGCTTCCTAAAACAACTAAAAGATAATAGGTCTCCTTTAACCGGCCAAACATTCCGCCAAAGGACAGTAAAATAATTATCCATCCACTCGTTAAAAAGGCACTTAAACGTAGTGGCAAGTGAAATGAAGTTTTATTCCAATAGACACCGCCTAAAAAACTAAATAAAGCAAGAAAGTTAGTTAACATCTTAATCCTCCTTTTTCGATTGGAAGATCAAATGCTTTTGAATTTGGTAACTTAATAAAAACAATCCACTATCCACAATGACTTTAACCCAAGTGACATTAAAAGGTAAGTAACGATGGATTAAACTGACTAACCCGCCTGAAAGGATCAATTGAACAAGGACTAAGCTATAATACTTTAATAAACTTTGCTGACTGGTGTCTTGAAAGACATAGTAACGGTTTAAACAATAATTACTAAAAGAAGAAATACCTCGACTTAATACCGTCGCTAACATAATGTTTTGCGTCGTATCTTGTTTAAAAAACTTCATTAATAAAAAGAACGATAAAATATCAATCAAAAAAGACCCGATAGCCGAACTTAAGTACTTAATAAATACCCCGTAAATGGCAACTGAGTCGTGAATCACTCTAAAATGAGTTCCTTCATTGTCGTTGTGATAAATCGTTTCAATCGGTACTTGAATTAACGAAACACCTAACTTTTTGGCATCCAGTAACATATTCAATTCATACTCAAATCGATCTCCTTGTGTTTTGAGTAATTCCTTTAACATCGAGCGTGGGATCACTCGTAGACCCGTTTGCGTATCTTGAAGGTTGATGCCGGTTAATAAATGAAGAATACGTCGTGTTAAAATGTTACCAAAACGGCTTTTAAAAGGAACGTCATTGGTAAAATGGCGTACCCCTAATACAAGTGAATGAGGGTGATTTAAAAAGGTCTCCCCTACTTTGACCATATCTTCATATCGATGTTGTCCATCTGAATCAATCGTAATGACGCCTTGGATGAAAGGTAAATGATCTAAAATATAAGTAAAGGCTGTTTTTAAAGCAGCTCCTTTTCCTAGATTCATTTCATGGGTTAATAAATGAACGCCGTAGGTGTCTTTTGCTGTTTGGAAATAATGATCAAAAGACTTAGCGCTTCCGTCATTGACGACAATAATAGTCGTTGGCGTACTTTCTTTTTGTCTAATTCGTTGCAGTAGCGTTAATAGCCGTTCATCCGGCTCTAACGATGGAATTAAAATTGCTAAATGCTTCATAAACTCCTCCCATTATAGGATATTCATATATTTTATATTGTACCATACCCCTTTGGAATCGCGTATCCTAATAAATTTGTCGCTTTGTGATATACTAGATGTGTTAAAAAATTATGAATAAAGGAAGTGACCAACGGATGAAAACAGCTTTTATTATTGATAGTACGGCTGGATTAACGGATCCTACTTTATTAAATCACCCGGATGTTTACATTGTTAATTTATCAATTCACTTTGAAGATGGACAAACCTTTTTAGATACAAGTGACCCTGAAACACTCACTCAACTGTATGAAGCGATGGAACAACAAAAGACCATCCCAACAACAAGCCAACCTGCTTTAGGGGATTATTATGAATTAGTGGAATCGATCATTGAAAAAGGTTATGAATCAATTATTGCCATTCATCTTTCAAGTCCGTTAAGTGGAACCTATCAGTCCGCGCGAATGATTTTAGAAGAATACAGCGATCAAGTTAACACTGCTTGCATCGACTCTAAAGGTGCGTCAGTTGTTATGATGAACTTATTAGAAAGCGGTCTTTATTTAGTTGAACGAGGCGGCTCCTTCGAAAAGATTGTCCAAACTTTAGAAGATCTTGTCGCTAATAGTTATATTTATATTTTAGTTGGCGGATTAGATCATTTAGTTAAAGGGGGCCGTTTAAGTCACGGATCGGCTTTATTAGGTAATTTACTGCGCATCAATCCAATACTTAAAGTGTTAGATGATGGAACGGTTGAAGTCGTAGAAAAAGTCCGTACTCGTAAAAGAGCTCACCAACGTTATGTTGAACTCGTTAAAGAATACATTAAAGACCACCCAGGACCTGTTCGTGTCTTTTTAGCTCATACTCAAAATGAAAAAGAAATGAAGGAAGTAAAAGAACTGATCGAATCAGCCATTCCTTCAGTCAAAGTTCAAATGGAAAACTTAACACCCGTCATTGGTGTTCACTTAGGAACGGGATGTTTAGGATTAGGACTAACTCCTGATATTTTCTCACATTAATTGAAAGAAGGTTTGTAAATGACGCCCATTCCGCGTTTACTGGTTCAACGATTCACCTTTCAACCGTCGCTTGGAACCAACACCATAGTGTATATAGCCCTCATTTTTATGACCAAAACTTTATTGAATTTAAAGTGTTACCCTTTTTTGAAGAATTTATTGAAATTGAATCCTACCAAAAACGAACCACTAAAAGTGATGCGCTAGTCTTTAAATTTCCTAGAAATAGACACCCGCGTCCAAGCGTGAATACTTACTTAAACCGCCATGGCTACGATCAATTAACACTAAATGTCTATATAAAAGAAAATAACTTTAACCCCCACTCTACTTTGCCAAAGGAATATGTGCTTGAAGTAATTACTGCTAACAACTTAAAAGAGTATTTAGCTTACCAGTATCAACAAGACCTTCCTTTAGGCGAAGCTTTTGCTAAAAGTAATCAAGCTATGTTAGAAGAGTTATTTAAAAACAACGAGTTCTTTGGCTACTTTATTCAATATAAGGATCAAATCGTCGCTCACGCTCAATTTTTACACCACTTAGATAAAGTTGAACTTTATTATATTGAAGTCGAACCCTCCCACCGCCAAAAAGGATTAGCAGCCTATTTACAAAATCTAGCTAAAAAAGAGTTTCCAGAACTCCCTCTTTTTGCGGTAGCCGACGCTCAAGATGTAGCAGCGAACTCAATGTATCAATCTTTAGGTTATACATTAAGTTATTGGTTCTTACAATTTCAAAAAGTGCTCATTAAATAAAAAATATAAATCGACCTCAGTCTATTCACTAAGGTCGATTTTTTTGCTTAGAATCTTTAAGAAGAGAAATAAATTGATCAGTTAGTCGCGCAGTTAACCCCCATAGGGACTCTTTTGTAGAATAGATGGGTACTTTGGTATTAAACCCTTTTAACTGCTGGCTACTAGATAAACCAATCGTTTGGAAAGGAAAGTTTGTGTTAACTCTAGGAGTGTATTGAATCGAGTGGTAGATGGGAGGTTGGTTCATTAGAACGTTAATTGGTATCGTAAAGACTCGCTCGACTTCTTTCGTATTGAGCGGTAAATCTTTTAAATGAGTAAGGGTTAATCGACCTACAAAGCAATAGATGATCCGTTCTTGATCAATAATTGGATCAAGTTGGCCGATCACTTCAATCTCATTTTCTTTTATCCCTAACTCTTCTACCGTTTCTCTTATGGCTGCTTTTTTAGCAGTTTCCCCAGCTTCAACCCCTCCACCTGGAAAAGAGGTTTGTCCAGGGCTAGAGATATGTTGACTTCTAACTTCATAAACGATTTGCCACTGGTTATTTAACCAAATGAGTGGCAATAAGACCGCATACACTTTCCGATTTCGTTCAATGGAAACTTGATGGTTTTTTATAATTTGTATAATATCTTCCACAGGACACCTCTTATCCTTTAAAGTTATAAATAGGCGTTAGATGATGTAACACTTCAACTGTTGGGTCAATCTCATCTAAGATCCATTCTTTAGGTTTATAAGCCAACGGTGCTTCATCAATCGTCCGGCGATTAACACTCGTTGAATAAATTCCTTTCATCATTTGCTGGAATTCGTTAATCTTTAACTGTTTGCGCGCTTGAGTACGACTCATCAATCGCCCGGCACCATGGGGCGCAGAATAGTTCCAATCTTTATTTCCTAATCCTCTAGCAATTAACGAACCATCTTTCATGTTGAGTGGAATTAACAAGCGTTCGCCTTCGTGAGCTGAGGTGGCTCCTTTTCGAATAATCCCTTCTTTTGGATCAACGAAGTTATGAATTGAATCAAATTGATCCACCGCTTGCCAGCCCATTTGTTCTAAAATCGTCTCAATCATAGCTTTCCGGTTTAAATGTGCAAAAGTTTGCGCCACCGTTACGTCGTTTAAATAATTGTCTAACGGATCATCGGTTAAGTAGTCTAAATCACTCCGACGAGTGTTAGTCATTTGGTGGGCAATTTGTTGATGGTATTCAGCTACTTGAACCCCTAAGTTTCTTGAACCTGAATGAATTGTTAACCAGTAACTTCCGTCATTGGACCGGCTTAATTCGATAAAATGGTTCCCTCCACCTAATGTGCCAAGGGAGCGAACTAGACGGTCATATAAATCTTTATTCATAGGAATGGTTAATCGGTCCAACGCCTCTTTAATTTCTTGAGGGTATCTAACTTGGCGTTGGGATTTATGAACTTTAAATCCTGTTGGGATCTGTTGTTTAATCGCTCGGTTTAATTGAGGCATGGTGTTAGGGTTAAGAGAGTCGATTTGAACAGAATACATCCCGCACCCAATATCGACGCCTACGACATTAGGACAAACGCGCCAATCAGCTTGGTCTTTAGGCAGTTGGATGGTGGTTCCAATCGTTGAACCTTTTCCAACGTGACAATCAGGCATAATCCGAATGTGAGTATCTTCGGCCATCGGATGATCCGTCATCGCTTCAATTTGGTTTAATACGCCTTCATCCGCTTTGGGGGCAAATACTTTTGCTTTAGCGTACTCACCTTGGACAATTAATGGATTCGTTTGATTACTCATAAGATGACCTCCTTACCTTTAGTATAGCATACTCTTTAATGAGCTATTTTAGCGCAAAATAAAAGAACATATCGCTATGTTCTTTTATTAGTTGATTAAGTTGTTGCTTTATAATATTGTTTTTCATCAAAGGAGCCATCTTTAGCTTGTTTAGCCATAATAAGCGTACACACTGCGTCTCCTGTAATGTTGACAGCGGTTCTTGTCATATCTAAAATGCGGTCAATCCCCATAATCATGGCAATAGCTTCAACAGGTAAGCCAACGGAAGCAAAGACCATCGTTAGGGTGACAAGTCCTACTGAAGGAATTCCAGCGGTACCAACGGAGGCTAAAGTTGCAGTAGCAATAACAATTAAATAATCGCGTGGGGTTAAGGTAATCCCATAAGCATTCGCTGCAAAAACAATAGCCACTCCTTGCATAATCGCGGTACCGTCCATATTAACTGTCGCTCCTAGAGGAATCGTAAACGAAGAAATACGACGACTAACTCCCATATTTTCTAGCGTTTGAATGTTCACCGGTACGGTTGCGTTAGAACTTGATGTTGAAAAGGCAAAGGTCATGACCGGGATGAATTTCTTAATGAAAATAAATGGGTTGACCCGAGCTAGTATCACAAGTAAAACAATATAAACGCCGAATTGTTGGACGAATAAACTTAAGAATACGACCATCATGTATTTCAACATAGATAAAATCGCTCCAAACCCTAACGTTGAGAAGGTACGAGCAATTAAACTAAATACACCAATCGGTGCAAGAGTCATGACTAAGTTCGTCATATCCATCATCATGTCGTTTAGCTCTTCGAATAAGTTAGCAATTTGTCGGCCTCGGTCCGCCATATTCGCTAAAACAATCCCAACGACGATCGCAAAAACGATAATTTTTAACATATCCCCTTCAGCTAACGCTTGAATTGGGTTTTTAGGAATCATTTCGATAATTGTATTCGTAAAGCTTAAATCTTGATCAGCGACGGCTAATTCAGCTGCTTGGGCAGGATCAAGAGCTAAATTCATTCCTAAACCAGGTTTAAAAATAACTCCTAAACCTAAAGCAATCGCAATCGCTAAACTCGTTGTAAATAAATAAAAGGCTAGTGTTTTAACTCCAATGCTTCCAAGCTTTTTAGTGTCTCCCATACTCATTGTTCCTGTGACTAAAGAACAAAAAACTAAGGGAACAACAAGCATTTGCATCGCAACAATAAAACCTTGTCCAAAAATTTTAAACACGCCATCAACAATAAATGTTTGAACGCCACTTACATTAATAAAAAATTGGTTAATTAAAATACCTGTTAATAAACCACCTAATAGAGCAATAAAGATCTTCGTTGTAAGGGACTTAACTTTTAATGATTTCATTTAGCCTCTCCTTTCAATGGGTACCCATGCTCTCTTAAATAATCTTTGAGTGCTGTCTTCCAAGCAGGGAATTTATACAACTTAGATAAATGAAGCATATAGTTATCTAACGCTGTATATTGAGGTCTAAAGTTAGTTGAAGAAATCGTTTCATCTTCAATGACTTCTCCTTGTAACCCTGTTAAGTTCAAGACTTCCTTTGCAAATTCAGCATAGGTCGCTACCCCTTCACACGTTGCATGGTAAGTACCAAATTCATAAGAACGCATTAAGTAAATAATAAATTTAGCCAACTCATAAACAGATGTTGGTGAGCCGTAGTAATTTTTAGCTACATAAATCGGTTCATTATTTTGAGCTGATTCAATAATGCGTTCAACACGACGGTTAACCGGAGAGTATAAATAACTCATGCGAATAATAAAATAACGCGAGTTAAATTGGCGAACTAATTGTTCTCCAAATAATTTAGACTGACCATAGACGGTTTGCGGTTCGGGTTCCACATACTCACGGTAAGGTTCATCACTTCCACCGTCAAACACTTCATCGGTTGATAGATGAATCAATTTAGCATCGACATGACTGGCAGCAATCGCCATATTCCGAGCGCCCAGTCCGTTGACCGCGTACGCTTTATCTGGGTTTTCTTCACATTCTACTGGGTTTGTATAACCAGAACAGTTAATAATCACATTCGGACGAATTCGTGAAGCAAATAAAACGGTCTCTTCTGCATTCGTTACATCAACCGTATCGATGTCTGTTAAAATAATGGTTTCGGCTAAAGGGTTTAAGTATTCAGATAGGGCTTGACCCACTCGGCCGTTGGAGCCGCTAATCCATACTCTCACATTATTCATAGTTCACACCTCACAATTTATAGTTTCTTTATATTATCATCGTTTATTATGTTTTTCAAATAGTATTACATTAAAATCTGATGAATTGGTGATTCTTATTATAAATCATCTCTAATGAACAATCCATTATTTTTTTCCTTCTAAACACATGATATAATGAGTTTAAAATCTATTACACCATTATCGGAGGTTATCTATGTTTAAAAAACTTTCTCTACTTATGGCAAGTGTATTTCTTGTCGGATGTGCTACGACAAATGCTCCTTCCACTACTCAATCTCATGAAGAAACAAGCATTGAAAAAGCGCAAACTATTGATGTCATCATCCAATTAAAAATTAAAGATGCACCGGATCAACAAAAAGAAGTCCGTGTAGAAGAAGGCGCCACAGCCCTTGATGCGCTAAAAAAAGCTTATGAAGTTAAAGAATCCGATGGATTTGTTACAGAAATTGACGGATATTCAAACGATGAAACCACTCAAACTTACTGGATGTACGAAGTAAACGGTACGATGGCTGAAGTAGGAGCTAATGATTATCTTTTAAATAATCACGATACAATGACATGGACGCTAGAACCGATTCAATAAAGTGGTCTGCTAGACGCATCGCCTTATTAGGGTTACTCAGTGCAGTAAGCTATGTCGGACGCTTGGTTTTTTCCTTTATTCCAAATGTCCAACCAATGAGTGTCATCCTCCTTCTTATTAGTCACTACTTAGGGATAATTGATGGAATCATTGTGGCTAGTTTGTCCGTTGTACTTTCTAATCTTTTTTTAGGATTTGGTCCGTGGACGATTTATCAAATCCTTTCCTATGGGCTCGTACTTTTAATGATCACTCCTCTATTTAAACGGCGCTCATCTAGATGGTACCGAGCTTTTTTAGCAGGCCTTTTAGGGTTACTATATGGATTGATTATTTCTTTATTATTCGTCTATAGTTACCGAGTGAATCATTTTTGGGCTTATTATTTAAGAGGAATTCCTTTTGATTTAAATCATTGTCTTGGAAATATCGTCTTTTATTTATTATTAGACCCAATTGTTAAAAAACGATTGCCTTTTTTAATTAATAACAACTAAGTTTTGTGATTTCAACAGGATACCACTCTTCAATCGCCTTTAAAAAGCGATCAATGATTCGCTCATTATGACTGTCGCTATTAGAAACAATGGCTAAGCCGATTGTGCCTGTTTGCCAGTGATCTAAATGATCTACTTCGCTAATAGAAAGTCCAAAACGCTGTCTACCTCGTTGGATTAAACTTTTAAGAACCCGACGCTTGTCTTTTAAATGATGACTTTCAAAAAAAATATAATTCTACTTCATAGGCAGTGACAATCACATAACTCATCCTTTCATTCGATAAACTCATCCTCTAGACGGATGATTGATTGTATCGTTTATTCTACACTATAATTGACATAAATATATGGAGGTGGATCAATGAAACAAAAAAAGTATTGGTTTAAAGGAATTATCGTTGCTCTTTTAACACTTATTCTTTTAACCATTGGTTTATGGGTATTTAAACCTTTATCGGTTAAACAACACACACAAATGCCTTCAGACTTAATCAGTCACCAAATCGCATCAATAGAAGAGTTAGCCACGAGCCAATACCACTATACGAATATGGGAACTTATGAGGATTTCTCCACATGGGCAGATATTAAACTGCCCTTTACAACGAAAAAGTTCGTTGTTTCTTATGAAGGTGACGTTACGGCTAGTATTAATATGGATGAAGTGACTACTCACGTAAAGGATCAAACGATCGAAATCACTTTACCTAAAGCGCATATTTTATCCCATCAAATTAATGAAAAAAGTTTAAACGTGTTCGATGAAGCATCGGCTCTTTTTAATCGATTATCCATTGAAGATGTTTATTACTTTACCGATCAACAAAAAGAAAAAATCGAACAAGAAGCGGTGGATAAAGGACTTCTTGAGGATGCAACTGAGCGTGCAAAGCAATTAATCGAAGACGTCCTACTCGATCAAAAAGGGTTAAAAAACTATACTATTGTATTTAATCAATAATAAAAAGCGATGAAATCTTTTCGGTTTCATCGCTTTTTGAATGATTAAATTAGTCTAACTCAAGTTCTACATCATACTCAACAGGTTTTTTCTTAAATAAATACTCTCCATTACGAACAGATGCTAGGACATCGGCACGAATACGCTGTGCTTCATAAACATCTGGAGCGTCTAAAACAATAAAGTTAGCAGAGTTTCCTTCTTCTAAGCCATAATCATCTAACATCATTGTTTTTGCGTTATTGTAAGTAATTAAGTCAAAGTTACGCTTAAAATCTTCGTCATTCATTAATTGAGTTAAATGAATCCCGTTATCTAAAATATTCATTAAGTTACCGTTTCCAGCTGGGTAGAACAAGTCAGCAATCGAATCTTGAGCAAATCCAACGTTAATGCCGTGATCAACGAATTCACGCACGCGAGTAATTCCTCGGCGTTTTGGATAAGTGTCATAACGACCTTGTAAGTAAGCATTTTCTGTTGGTGCAACAATGAAGTTTAAGCCTGTTTTAATAAAGTTACCAATCATACGGTAAGCATATGAATCATCTGCTGAACCAAATGAACATGTATGGCTTGCGGCAGTGTATTTACCGTAATCGTTATAATAAGCTTCTGCCGTTAATAACTCTAAGAAACGTGATTGTGGGTCGTCGTTTTCATCAATATGAACGTCCACCATACGGTTGTATTTATAAGCTAGCTCCATCATTTGTTGAACAGATTTCTCACCGTATAAACGGGCAATTTCAGAGTGGGGGATGCCTCCAACAGCGTCCGCTCCCATTTTTAATCCTTCTTCAACAAGTTCTAAACCGTTTTTGTAAGAATACATGGATTCTTGTGGGAAGGATACTAATTGTAGTGTGACTTTGTCTTTTAACTCTTCACGTAATTCAAGCAATGCTTTCATGCCGGTCATGTTTGGGTCAGTCACGTCAACGTGAGTTCGAATATACTGTGTTCCGTAACTCATTTGCTCTTTAATCCCTCTAAGAGCGCGCTCTTTTACTTCTTCAACGGTTTGAGTACGCTTATACTCTGCCCAACGTTCGATTCCTTCAAATAAAGTTCCTGAATCTGAACCTGTTTGGTCCCCTTCTAAACCAGTGTAAACGTAGTCTAAGTGAATATGTGGATCTACATAAGGCGGAAGTACCAATCTACCTTCTAAGTCGATGACTTCATCAGCTGGGCCTAAGTCTTTCCCAATTGCTTTAAACTTACCATTTTCGACTAAAATTTCATTGGCATCATCGTGCTTATAGATGACAGCATTAATAAATTTTTTAGTACTCATTCTATCTTCCTCCTTGTTTTTCTTAGTTTCATTATAAAACAAAATGAGCAACAATACAAACTTCAATAATTGATTTAATCAGTTTTCATCACTGTTTTCATAAATTGGATTTAAAGATTGTAAACCATTATACTAAGTATAGGGAGTATATTTTAATTAATTATTTATAGAAAGGAGAATAACAATGACTCAACATAAAAAAATTCATCTGCCTTTATTTATTTTAATGGCAAGTATTACGTTTATGGCGATTTTATCTGAGTTGGTTCCTGCGGGAATTTTGCCACTCATGAGTCAAGACTTGGGGGTCTCAGAATCAAAGGTAGGACTGTTAGTAGGTTATTATGCTATCGCTAGCGCTCTTTGTTCGATCCCTTTAATTACCGCAACATTACATATTAACCGTAAGTTTCTACTGATGACGCTGCTAGTGGCGTTTGCTTTAAGTAACTTTCTTGTTGGTTGGACTCATTCTTACTCTGTAATGATCGTAGCACGTATTATCGGAGGTGCAGCGGCGGGTGTTTTATGGCCGATGATTTCTGCTTATGGTATGCGTTTAGTTCCCAAAGAGCTCCATGGGCGTGCCATTGCGATTATTATGTCCGGGACAACCTTTGGCTTAAGTTTAGGGATGCCTTTAATGACATCAATTGGCCAACGCTTTGGATGGCGGATTGAATATTATGTCGTAGGTGGGTTAATTTTAACCATCGCTCTTTTAAGCGCTTTATTCTTACCGTCTATTTCTGGTGAAAAAGTCGCGAAAGATAGCTCCCCTCTTACGTTACTTAAACAACCTTCTATTTTACTCGTTTTAGCTTTAACACTCCTTGCAGTGATTGCTCATTATGCAGCCTATACTTATATTACCGCAATTGTTGATGCACTAGCATTTAGCGGTGGCATTCAAATGGCTTTAATTTTATTTGGAATAGGTTCGATTATATCCGTTTGGATTGCAGGGCGTTACGTTGATGAGCATTTATATTTACTGTCTTTATTTTTATTAAGTACCGGCGTTATTTCGATGGGGTTATTCCTTTCATCAGCATTCATTCATATTGTTAGCTACTTAGGCTTTCTGCTATGGGGAGTTAGCTTTGGAGCGTTAGTTACTTTATTCCAAGCAGCTATCACTCGCCAAGTCAGCTCTGGAACAGATATCGCAACGAGCTTGCAGTCAAGTACATTTAATTTAGCGATTATGATCGGCAGTTGGGTAGGAAGTATCTTATTAAGCTCTCCTAACCGTAGTGCTCTTTCAATTGTCACCCTTGCATTTATACTCCTTATTATTAGTGTGGTTGTCTCTTATGTTTCTAAACCAACACTGGATAAATAAAGAAACAGGGTCCCTTTTAAAGGTGACCGTGATTTTTTATTGTTGACGATGAGTTGAAGTGGGTTTAACTTTCTTTGCATCTAAGACACTAAGAAGTGTAATCGTTATTAAAACAAGAACAATCCCCATTAATTCAGCTGGTTGGAAATGACGGTGAAATAGCCATACTGAAAAAATGGTCGCCACAATGGGTTCTAAAGCTGATAATACACTTGCTAAAGTTACGGGTAAATAATTTAAACTCGATAAAAAGACAATAAACGGAACGGCTGTTCCTAATGTGATAACGAAGATTAAACTAAATAATTCCCCTTGAGTCAACTGAACATTTGGTTGCCAGAACGGAGAAAATAATTGAAAAATCATCCCGCCGATTAACATACCCCACCCTGCTACAACGAGGGTACCGTATTTTGTCATAATTCGGCGCGGGTAGAGTAAATAAAAAGCTAATGCTATTGCTGAACTAACCCCAGTTAAAAAGCCTCTTGGCGAAATGGTTAAAGAATCGAGTTGACCGTTTGTTGTAATTAGGACAATGCCAATTAAAGTTAAAATAATCAAGAAAAATTCCGTCATATTAAATACTTTTTTTTCTCGTTAAGACAAGAAATAAAAAGATAAAGATTGGAGCTGTATATTGTAAAATAGTCGCAGTGGATGCGTCTGTGAATTGAATCGCTTTAAAAAAGGTATACTGCATCGCAGACATACCAAAAATCGAAAAGATGATTAATTGACGACGATCTTGTTTATGATAAATCCATGTAAAGATAGATTCCTTTTTTATAAAAGCATACGTTAAAATCATTAAGCCAGCCATAAATAAACGTGTGCTAATAAGCCATTCAGCACTTAAATGAGGATTAGTAAATAATAGTTGCGCCACCACTCCTGATAATCCCCATAAAGTTCCTCCTGTCACTGCTAAAGTAATTCCTTTAAAATAATGATTCATATAATCTCTCCTCAGTTTAAGTCATGAGAAAAAGACATCCTAAACTAGAATGTCTTTTGGACTAGTCGACTCGACTTAAATAGTGCTCAAATTTGTGAACAAGTGTAGAAATAACAAATGTCATGACAAAATAAATGAGTGCAGTAAATAATAAGGGAGTAAAGACAGTATAAGTAGCACCTCGTACGGTGTCTGAAGCAAACATTAAGTCTTTAATTCCTAAAACTGATACAATCGAAGTTTCTTTAATAAGTACCGCAAACTCATTACCAATGGCTGGTAAAATATTACGAATCGCTTGAGGAATAACTACTTTGACTAAGGTTTTGTTTGAAGATAATCCTAAAGCTCTAGCCGCTTCTGTTTGACCTTTATCAATGGATTGTAAACCTGAACGAACGATCTCACAAATATAAGCAACGGAGTTAATCGTCACCGCTAGTACCGCCGTTAAAAAGTCAGGCAAGACAATACCTAACATCGGTAAACCAAAGTAAACAATATACACTTGAACAAGCAAAGGCGTTCCTCGAATTAATTCAACATATCCTCGGCTAAATCCGTTTAAAAACTTATTATTCGAAAGACGCATCAACGCCATTAACGCCCCAAAGGGTAGCGCCAATAGAACAACACAAAATGATAAAGCTAATGTATAACCTGCTCCTTTTAAAAAGAGAGGTAAATAATCAATAATAATTTCCATTTAAACACTCCTTTATGGATATAAAATAAAAGTCTCTATTCCCAGTCTAGAAAGCTAGGAATAGAGACGATATAAACCGTGGTACCACTCTATTTGATATTAGATTCGACTAATATCCACTCGTTCATAACGCTGAAATGCGGGATAATCTAATGTATCCATCTCGTAGGTGCGATTCATAAAATAAAAACTAACAACCTCACACCAACGCTGTCTCGCTTCAAGTTTTATTTTACTACTAATCTACTCATCGATTTTAATACATTTATATTAGTCGACCCATTTCGGAATGTCAATACTTAATTTTCATTTTCTTCTAATACTTGCCCAGTGATTGGATTATATTGATAATGGGCGACAACAATCATTTGATCGGTATGATTTTCGCCAACTTCAATAAAATAGCGCTTGTGTGTTTCATCGTAAGTGACTTGATAAACGTATTCAGCACTATCAATCGCTTGTTGATGCTCTTTGCGGTAAGAAATGACGGCTTCAATGACTTCTTCATTGGTTGGAAGTACAATCGATTCTTCGAAACTTTCTTGCTTTTCTACATGATTTGAAGAAACATTATGTTGGCATCCACTGAATAAAGTCACCGTTAAAAGCAAACTCATTCCTTTAATTAGTAATTTCATTGAGCAACGTGAACGAAGCGTTTAATATCCTCTACTGGCATTGAGCTGTCACTTTTAACAGACACTTCTTCTTCACCAGCATAAATTAAAGTAGGCACTGTCTTGGCATCATATTTTGCACGTAGTGTTTCAACATCTTCAATCGTATCATTACGACGAGAGTTGACGAAATAAACGGTTAAATCATGCTCATCAGCAACTTGCTTTAATTTAGGAGCAAATTTTTGACAATAAGGACATTGAGCAAATCCAATAAAAATAACTTTTCCGTTTCGTTCATCAATTAAAGCTTGAGCTTCATTAGGGGTTACTTCTGTAAAGGTATTTAAAATTTCTTCCATTGTATTCATGAAATATTCCTCCTTAAACTTGCTTCAACACATCTTATAGATTTATTTTAACAAGTTTGATAACAAGATACAAAGAAATCAATCTAACGTTAGTTCATCAATAGGTTGTTTTTGTTGACGTTTTTTGCGGTAGTTGACTAACAATAAAACTAATCCAATAACCAATAATAAAATGATGATCTGCGTTAATTTAGAGCGTGACTCTCCGGTATTCGGTAACTCTTTTTCGTCTTTAGTTTTTTCGGCTTTTTCTTTTTTATCTTTTTTCTTCAACTCTTTACGATGATCCGTTGATGGATTATTTTTAGCTAGGCGTTCTTTTAAAGTGGCTAATTGATTATTTTTACTTAAAGGTTCTTGATCTTTAACTGAGTGATCATTTTTGTTGTTACTATTGGATTCCAGCCAAGAAGAAGCACTAACGTCTTCATATTCAAGAACAAATTCATCTTTTGTCGGGTCAAATAAATCCTTTGTTTGATATTCTAAATAAAAGCCTGATTGATTTTGAGGTATTCCATACCAACTTTTTGTGTCATCGTTATAGCCTACAAGCTTTACTTGCATACGCTGTTGAAACGCTCGAATTTGTTGAATACTTTGAGTATCGGTATATTGATGCGTGTTTAAAAAGTCCACTAAATAGTCTTTTAAGTACTCAAAAGTATCGGCGTTAATAGAATAGAAATATTTATACTGAGCTTCTTTTATTTGTAACATTAGTAAGTAAAAATGAGTATATCGTTCTTCATCTAAAGAATTAGCATAGTGTTCCTTTGCCTTTTGCGCCACCCCGTGTACGATAGGTAACGTTAATTCATTAGCATAGGTGTATTGTTCAATCATTTCCTGTTCTAAAGGCCATTCTGGTAAATGCTCACTGGCTTCAATAATGGATTCTTGATCTAAAAAGGCTTCATAAATACTTTCAAATGTTAACCGTGTATAAGCTGCAGGGACAAGTTTTTCCATATATTTTGTCACTGAGACTAAATAGTTAGCTAGCGTCGTGGCTTCATTGTTTAATAAAATATTTTTTGGTTGATATTTCTTAACAGAATAAGGATAAAACAAACAAGTTTGTAAATCTTTTTTTGTTTGTTCGTCGATTTGTTTTTCCTCTTCTTGAACTTCTAATAAATAATACGCGTGATCGTAAGCTGCTTCAACTTCTTGTCTTTCTTCAAGAAGCTTATAGAGCTCTGCTTGAGTGAGATCGATTTGATCTTCAATCTCGCGGTAAGAATCTGTCGCTTCAATCGTTCGTTGCTGATCTTCTTCATCTAAATAACCGAATTCGTCATCTTGTTCGAATAACTCTAAATATAACGCTTCAAAGTGTTCCATTAAATATGCATTTAATTCCTCAACTTCCGCTTGTTTTTGAGTAATTTGTTGATTGATTTGATTGTACTGCTGCTCCAACGCCTCCACTTCAGAAGTAGTTATTTTTGCTTCTTCTTCATCCACCTCTTCTTCAACTTGCTGGGTTATTAAAAACTCACACTCTTTTTTCAACACATTTAGCGAATCTTTTTCGATCACTTCTTCTTGAGCAACCATCACCACCGGGTAAACTAACTGAACATACAATAATACTAAACTTATAAATATTCGTCTGAATTTTTTCAACTCAAACACCTCCTATTTATAAGTTAGTAATTTAAGCTCATTTCCATTTTTAAAAAAAGAACTTTTTAGAAAAAATCTAAAAAGTTCTCTTAATTAGTCTAAATGCGTCACAAATTCGATGTCTGAATAAGCCGTCATTCGTTCTTGTAATTGTTGATAAAGAGAGTCTACATCGAATTGAGATAAACCGTATTCAACTCCATCCGCTAGAGGAATCACCAAACTATAACCATAACTTGGTGGACCGAAGTTATACGTCGGCATAAAGCGGATATGATCAATCGTTACTGAATCATCTGGATGTTTGGTCACTTCCACTTCAGTAATGCCGCCAAGTTTATTTTCTAAATCATACTGCCCGGAGATAAAGTTTCCATGGGAGAATAAACTCATCTGTTCATCGTTATAACGTTTAAAGGGTTGTAATATATGAGGGTGTCCGCCTAAAATATAGTTCGCTCCTGCATCGATAGCTATATCATGAACCTCTAATTGGGCATCAATCGGGTATTCGGAGTCGATCCCTTCATGAATCATCACAATTGAAAAATCACAATGATCATTGAGACGTTCGATCTCTAAAGGAATTAAATCATAATCGATTAAAGTGGCTAAGTATTCTTCTTCAGGCGGTAAATAGTTACCGTTTAATCCATAAGTGTAAGCTAAAAACCCTACATCGACTCCGTTGACATCTAGAACACGTAAACGGTTATAGTCATCCCAACTTTCATAACTTCCCGCATATTCAATGCCACGCTCTTGAAGCGCTTTTAAAGAAGCATGCGCTCCTACCGGTCCGTGATCCATTGTGTGGTTAGTTGCATTATTAACGATATCCACCCCTAAGCGGTTTAGCGTATCTAGCAATTCTTCGGGTGCACTAAAAAATGGATAGTTCGATACGCCGGTTACTTGAGCTGCGGTAATTACTTCTAAGTTTGCGGTCACTAAATCGGCATTTTTAATGTATTTAGCTACTGGTTCAAACATAGGATCAAAGTAATACGTTCCGTCTTCTTGTAAAGCGTTGTTGTAGACTGAATCGTGAATTAACAAATCACCGATGGAACGAATCGTAATCGTTATAGGTTCTTTTTCGACAACGACACTTTCTTCTTCTAGGGAATTGCTTTCTTCACTGACTGTCGTACTGGACTGTTGCTTACATCCTACAATAAACAACAAAAGAATACATAAACTCAACCATTGAGCTATTCTTTTTTTCATTGATTTACTCATCTCCTTTTTGTTTTATGGCATCGGGGTAAATTTTCCTTCATCATTGACATATCCTGGGATACCCCATACTCCTATTTGAGCTTGTTGGGCTTGTTGTTGCACGGCTTTTAAATATCCTTCATAACTATCATTAGGTGGGTAGACATAGGCTACAATCGCATAACCGTTTTGAATTAGAGCTTCTTGAACAAACTGATCATCAGCATAAATATAAGCAAGCAATCGGTCATAACGATCTGTTCGAGGCCCTTCATCTAGCGCTAAATATAATGTATCCGCTTGAGTTAATAATTGCTCATTAAAATGTGAAGCTTCCTTAGCAAAAGGCTGGACAGACATGCCAGATTTAACCGATTCAGGCGTATCGACTAGTAGATAACGAATACGCACTGTTTCTCCATTAATATTTCCCACAATCGTATCTCCATCGACCACTCGTTCTAAATTAAACGGAATTTTGACCTCTTTAGGAATAACTTCGAAATTTGTTCCATCAAATCCTTGAACCAGTTCTGTCGTCACTGAATCGTAGCGCGGAGGGGTTGTTTCGTCTTCTAATTGTAAAACTCCCACCGACGTTAACACTAAAATAATAACGCCCATAATGATGCGTTCTTTAAAGGATAATCCTTTCATCAATTGTTCAATTGTATTTTTCTTCTTTTTAGCCATCAAATCGCTCCTTCATATCATACCATAAGGTATAGGCTCTTTGATATATCATAAGCTAATTTACTAACACAAACAAGTGTTCGCCTAAAAAGAAAACCACTTCAAAAGAGTTTTCCTTTCGAAGTGGCTTAGTTCATTATGAAGTTGGCATATTATTAAAATTAATGGGAACTGATAAACGTTTGATTTCATGTAAGAACCACTGTTCATCTGAATTAAAATCATCCCAGTCACAAGTATAGTAATCAACTTTATTTGTTTTAGGAATCCCCATATTTAACGTAGGAATAGGTAAACCAATTTTAGCAAGTTTTACCATATCTTCTAAATTTTCAGTAATAAGTAGAATGCGCTCATCTTTTTTAAGTAATTGGGGTAACTTAACGACTGCTTTTGAAAAAGAATAATACAAAACAGGTAAGTCATCAGGAATTGTCATTTCGAGTATTCCTTGCGTTTTTTTATCTTGAGCGATTTGGTCATTTACTACGACGATAAGCGAACAATTTAAATTCCGACACCAGCGAGTCGCTAGTTGGCCTTGAATCACGTGTTCGTCCACTCTTGCCATAACAATTTTTCCCAACAGTCATTCCTTCTTTCTATCATTCACTCAATGCGTATGAAGCCATTATAGACCTTTTATAAATAAGTTCAACCTTATTTTCAAATAAAAAGTAATCATTAATAAAGATAAATTTTGTTATAATAAAGAAAAGGAGGACTTATATGTTTTTATCTACGTCTCAACTAATCCATCCCTTATTTAACTTAGCAACGGACACCCCGCCTCATATTGATATGTTAACTATTCGCAATAAAAAAAGTAATAAGCTGTTGCAGTTTAAGCAACCCGTCTATTTAGCTCCAGCACGCCATAAAGCTGTCCTTATTTTTACTGATCATCTAGCAAAAAAATCAAACTATCAATATATTTTTCTAGACCAGCCAATCATGTTAAATAAAGGCGTATTGTTTAATATTTTACCTTTAGATCAAAAAGATTGTACCATCGCTTTAGGCTTAAAAGAAATCGAACAACCTAAAATGCATACCGTCCAAGAATACACTCATCAATTGTCTGTTTATCCTTTTTCATTAGACATTATTCAACTGCAATGGGTCAATGAAGCAACTCTTTTGACGGATAATACGCAAATTTATATTTGTTTAGAAGGCGAGTATCAATTACAAATAGGTCACAAAAGAGAATACCTTTACCCTCTTCAAGTGCTCGTTCTTCAAGAAAAAGAAGTCACCATTAAGCCTTTGAAAAAAGGAAAATTAATTGCGATTGAGTGCGAAACTAAACTGCAGAGTCCATCTTTTAAAAGTACTATTAATTTAACTCAAAAAGAGTTTTTCCTTTCTTTAAAGCATCAATGGAACTTATTAACTTATGCTTATTTATATCACTGGATTTATACTCTTTTATTAACCGAACCTTTTATTCCTCCTACTGATCCTGTAGTAGAGTCAACAGCGATGAAAACAAATGCTGAACGAGAATTGTTTTTAAAGATGCGAGATTATTTACTGGAAGACTTAAAAAATCGTCATCAAGTTCAACATTTAGTGGATGGGTTTGGATTGTCTCGCAGTACCATTCAAATGCTTTTTACAAAGCATGCAAAAATGAGCCCGGTAGAATATATTAATCGTTTGCGAATTGAAGAAAGTCAACGATTGATGAAGGAGTCCTCTCTTAATTTAACGCAAATTTCCCAGCAGTTAGGTTTTAAGACCTTGTCTTATTTTTCTAGAGCGTTTACTAAACAAGTAGGAGTTTCTCCTTCTTCTTATGCTAAGTCACTGCAATCCTTTCAAGATTAAAGACCCCAACCATGACTTGAAATTGGGGTCTTTTTTTCATTAAATTAATTCTTCTAAACGATCTGGACGAAAACCAAAAAAAGGTTCATGTCCAGGCGCTTCAATCACTGGAACTGCTTGAAACCCTAAAGATTTAATGTGTTCCACTGCTTTTGGATCAGTAGTAATGTCCACTTCTTTAAATTCAACATTTTTATCGTTTAAGTAATTTTTTGTAAAGGTACATTGCATACAGTTTGGTTTTGAATAAATCGTAATCATAAATAGCCTCCTACTTTATATTCATTGATGTAATGACTTATTTTACTCTTACGAAGATAAAGGTTCAAGTTTTTTACTCTACTTCTTGGGATAGTGACTCTAAAATCATATATAAATCTCCCGGAGTCATTCCTTGAATTTGATCTCTCGTATAGGCTCGGTGAATATGTCCTTGATACAACACTAATATTCGGTCACTATAATCTAATGCATCGGCTAGTTGATGAGTGATCATTAATGTCGTTAATTGATTTTGTTTAACGATAGCTACCGTTTCTTCCATGACTTGTTTACTTGTTTTAGGATCTAAAGCTGCTGTATGTTCGTCTAGTAACAATAGTTCAGGCCGTTTTAATGTGGCCATAAGTAACGCAACAGTTTGACGCTGACCTCCGGATAAATAATCAATTGGAACATCCAGTAAGGTTTCTAAATTTAAATTAAAGGGTTTGAGTAAATCAGACATTTTTTGTTTATTTTCTGGAGTTAGAGATCTTCTAAAACCTCGTTTTTCCCCTCTTAACTGAGCGAGCATTAAATTTTCAAATACTGTCATACGAGGAGCGGTACCCATTCTTGGGTCTTGAAAAACTCGTCCAATGTGCTTAGCATACTCTAAAGGATTCAAGTGATCAATTCGTTCATCAGCTAAGTAAATACGTCCACTATCTGCTGGTAACATTCCGGCTAAGATATTCAATAGTGTTGATTTTCCTGCTCCATTTGTACCGACTATACTTACTAGTTCACCTTTTTGAATTTCAAATTGGATGTCGCGTAAACCAATTACTTTTGAACCATCTTCGCGATAAAAATCTTTCGATAATTGTTCGACTTTTAATTGTATTTCATTCATTGTAATCCCCTACTTTACTTCATTAACAGTGCGCGAACCCATTAGCTTTCTTTTGAGAACGGGTAAGGCTAAAAATAGTGCTAAGAAAAATGCTGAGATAAGTCGAAAATCATTGGTACTAAAGCCTAATTGTAAAACACTGACTAATAACAAACGATAAATAATCGCTCCTATAAAAATTGTCATAAAGCGTTTTAAAAGTGTTAATTGTGGAAACAGAACTTCAGAAAGAACAATTGAGGATAGCGCGATAACAACTGTTCCCGTTCCCATCGTAATATCGGCAAAACCATTATCTTGAGCAATTAAAGCACCACTCAATCCAATCAGTCCGTTGGCCATCATAAGACCTAAAAGCTTCATTTTTGAAACAGGAATACCGAGTGATTTGGCCATTAATTCATTATCACCTGTAGCAATTAATGCTTGTCCTCGATCCGTTAAAAAGAAATAATAAAGGGATCCTATAAATAGAGTACTTATCGCAATACCGATAATAAAATAACGAACAATTAGTTGATCACTCAATTCAGTCAAATAATCAAAAATTGTCGAAATGCGACGTAAACTTTCATTCCCGCTTCCTAAAATACGTAAATTAATAGAATAAAGTCCAGTAAGGGAAATGATACTTGCTAAGATGGGAGGAATTTCAAAAAACACCATCAACATCCCCGTCAGTAACCCCGCTAACATACCAGCTATCAAAGCAGCAACACAAGCTACTAATGGAGAGTATCCTTTGGTCATTAAAGACACTGCCACTACCGCTCCCGTCGTAAAGGACGCTTCACTGGTTAAATCCGCAAAATTTAAAATTCTAAATGTAATATACATCCCAAGGCCCATTAATCCCCATAATACTCCTTGAGCCATTGCGTTTAAATAGACGGTCATTTTTATTCCTCCTTAGATACATCCGTAAATTCTTTTTGTATTCTTTCAGGTATATTAAGATCTAAGTAACTCGCTGTTTCACTACTATAAACACCTTTGGTTTTCTCAGCTTGTTGAATAGGCGTTGTTTCTGGAGTCCCTGTTTTTAATACTTCTAGCCCCATTTGAGCTGCCTGCTCACCAATTCCTTTTTGACTAATACCAATAGATGCAACCCCTCCAGTGCTCACCATCGCTTCAACAGTTGGGAAGATTGGAATTTGATAGTTATCTGTTTGAGTTACAAGCGTTTCAAAAGCGCTCGCGATGTTGTTATCTGTTGGAACAAAAACCGCATCCACTTTCGGCGCTAACTCTTGAGCAATCAGTTGCATATCTAAAGCAGTCGTAATAGAAGTCACTTCAACTTGAATACCTCTAGCTTCAGCAATTTCTTTTGCTTGATCGACTTCAAATTTGGAGTTATCCTCACTGTTTGTGTAAATCATACCAACCGTTTTAATCTCTGGTAAAAACTCTTCAATAACGTCAAACTGTTTGTCTAAAGGAGCGACGTCACTTACACCAGTAATATTTCCACCAGGTTTTTCTAAATGATCAACAAGACCTGCGCCCACAGGGTCAGATACACCCGCTAAAATAATCGGAATATCTTGTGTACGTTGTTGCAACGCTTGGGCAGCGGGGGTAGCGATCGCAAATATTAAATCAGGATCTTCTTCTACTACAGAATCAGCGATGGTCGATAACATGGACATATCACTTTGAGCATTTTGAATAGTTAACTTTAAGTTTTCTCCTTCAACATAGCCCGCTTCTTCTAACCCAGCAACTATACCTGAAGCAATTTCATCTAAAGATGGATGATTAATAGGAATAACGATCGCAACGGATAGTTCTTTTTCCTGAGCAAATCCTGTCAAAGAAATGGGAAGAAAACTGGTTAAAACTAAAATAATTAACATTAATCCTTGAATAAAACGTTTCATTGTTATTCTCCTTTCGAATTTAAACAACCAATATAATATCTCAAACAAAAAAGAGCTCGTTAACTCCTATGAAGTTAACAAGCTCTTTAGCCGGCACCCCACAGAAGTTATCCTTCATCGGTGCCTTAAAAGTGTTGGCACCATATATAAAGTCTCTCATGCTGAAGAGGCTGTATATATGGTGAACCCATTTTACAGCCTAAAAGTGATGCCAATCCCAGCTATTCAATTGTACAAAAATTGGTTTCATCATTTTTAGTCCTTTCCTGTTTGTTAAATGTATTATACTAATCCCTTAGGACAATATCAATCTTTTTATGAGATTATGATTAAATTGTTTAAAGTACATTCATTTTGGTTATTTGTTATAATAGTAACATCATCACCACACAAGGAGGTTTTCTCATGTCCTTTGATGGATTTTTTGTACACAGTCTCGTTAACGAATTAAAAGAGTCTTTGGAAAATGGTCGAATTAACCGTGTGTTCCAACCTTTTTCCCAAGAATTACATTTAGTGATTCGTTCTAACCGCAAAAATTACCGACTCGCTAGCTCGATTCACCCAGTTTATTACCAGATGCATTTAACGGATGAGCAGCCTACAAATCCTGCTAAAGCGCCTTTATTTGCGATGATTTTACGAAAGCATATTGAAAACTCGCAAATTTTAAAAATTCGCCAAATTCAAAATGACCGAATCATTGAATTTGAATTGAGCGGTCGCGACGAATTAGGAGACGCTAAAAGCTATTTATTAATCTTTGAATTGATGGGACGACACAGTAATATTATTCTAGTTGACCAACCTACGATGACAATTATTGATTGTATTAAACACGTCCCACCTTATCAAAATAGTTACCGAACTTTATTACCAGGAGCGAATTATCAACTCCCACCCCTTCGCGAAAATCAAGTCAATTTATTCGAATTAACTAAAAAAGAACGAGCCGAGTGGATTAAAAAACATCCTGATTTATTAGATCCTTCCTACCGTGGTCAAGCTGTGCAAGGATTAAGTCGCGCATCTAATCAGCTCATTACTTATTGGATTGAGCACGACAAATTAACGATCGAAGACGCCTTGGAGCGCTTTATCGAAAAAGCCTCGTCTCCAACGCCTACTCTGATAAAGAGTAAACAGGACATGGCGTTTTACTTTACTGATTTAGAATATATTAAAGGAGAGCGTCGAATCTTTAATAGTTTAAGCGAATTAATCAGTACTTTTTATAAACAAAAAATACTAACCGACCGTATTAGTCAAATGACAGGCAGTTTAATTCAGCGACTAGAGCACATTATTAAGCGCAATAAGCGTAAACTAAAACATCTTGCTAAAGACCGTATTCGGGCTCAACAAGCTGATCGTTACCAATTGTATGGTGAATTAATTCAAGCCTATTTGTATGACATTCATAAAGGTGATATTGAAGCGACTGTCATCAACTACTACACCAATGAACCAGTAACTATTCCTTTAAATCCGCAACAATCAGCTGTAGAAAACAGTCAGCGCTACTTTAAACGCTATACCAAATACCGGGATTCATTAAAGTTTATTGATCACCAAACAAGACTAGCTATGGACGAAAATGATTATTTAGAAAATATTTTACTTCAAATTGAACAAGCCGATATGGATGATATTGAAAGTATTAAAGAAGAACTCAATCAACAAGGCTATTTGAAAAAACAAAAGCGTTCTTCGAAAAGACATAGCCGGCCTTCTAAACCTCGTTTATTTATAACCCCGGATAATACGCGTATTTTAGTGGGACGAAACAATACCCAAAACGATCAATTAAGTATGAAACAAGCTAATAAAAATTATTGGTGGATGCATGCAAAAGATATTCCAGGAGCTCATGTCATTATCGAACACGACGACCCTAGTGCAGATACATTAGATTATGCTGCGATAATTGCTGCCTTTTATTCAAAAGCTCGAGATTCTGCAAATGTTCCTGTTGATTTAGTTCAAGTTAAACACTTAAGAAAACCTAACGGAGCTAGACCGGGATTTGTTATTTATGAAGGTCAACAAACCCTCTTTGCCACGCCAAAAGAAGAAACTATTCAATCGCTCCAAGTATAACAAAACGCCGAATCCTTCTAATAGGTTCGGCGTATTTTTATTGGATAATGTAATTAATAAATTGATCCATCGTTGCTTCAGTCACTTGACCTGGATAGTATATAATAACGTCTCCATTTTCATCAATCACAACTGTCGTAGGTAATGAACGGGCACCAAAAGCAATTTGACTGTTAAAATCTATATCAAAATAGACTGGAAGATTTAGACCTTCTTCTTCTAAATAGTTAAGAGCCACTTCTTGTGTTTCTGTAGGACGACTTTGAGTTGCATTTAACATAATAAAACGAATATCTTCGCTATATTTTTCGGCATACTCTTCAAAAAGAGGCATTTCTTCTTTACATGGCGGACACCAACTCGCCCAAATGTTAATAATTGTCGGTTGTCCATCTGCTAATAAATCCTTTAAATACACCGTTTCGCCCTCTTCAGTCAACATTTCGATGTTTGGGGTAGGTGGTTGCTCGGGAAGCTCTGGAGCAGTCTCTTTTGCTACTTCAGAGTTACTTTCTAAAGCCGTATTGCTTTCTATTTCAGCTATATCACTACTTTTTGATGAAAGAGAGGAACTTTCTATAGTGGATTCACTACCGACCATCGTTTTTGATTCTGATGTCTCTACGGCGACATCATTCGTACTAGTGGTTTGTGTGGTGTAGAACCAATAACTTCCTCCAAGTAATACAATCAACCCAGTCATTAATAAGACTAGTCGTTTCATATTCATCCTTCTTTCTATTTTAAGTTAAACTAATAAGCCAAGTTTCCAAATAACCCATCATCGTCAAGATTCCCATTAGAATTAAAAACCAACCAGAAAATAGTTGAATTTTACGATGATGATGCTTTAAGAAATCAAAAACATGACTTAACTCATCGACTAACAATGCTGAAATGACAAAAGGAATCCCTAGCCCTAAACAATAAGCTATTAATAAGCGCGCGGCATAAAAATAAGAATGTGATTGAACAACTAATGCTAACGCACTCGCTAAAAACGTTCCAACACATGGACTCCAACTTAAAGCAAACACGACACCCAAGGTCAACCCATTACTCCAAGGTAAAGACCACTGACGTGTCGATTGGAGTTTAGACATCATTGGACTATGTCTTAAAAAATCAATTCCGAGTAAAATTAAAATAACTCCTGCAAATCCATTAATCCACTGTCGGTAAATAATAAATAATCGCCCAACACTGGAGACAAATAAACCTAACATAACAAAGACAATCGAAAAACCCAAAACAAATAAGAGCGCTTCTTTTAAAATATGTTGGCGCTCTTTTGTTTGATCAGTTGATCCTGAAAAGTATGCTAAGTAAATCGGTAACATGGGTAAAATACACGGAGATATAAAGGTTAAAATTCCTTCGAAAAATAGTAATAAATACTGCACCTTTTGCTCCTATATCTACTTATTCTTGGCTGAATACTTCAGTTAATTGAGGGACAATTTGCGTCTTACGCGAAACTACTCCTGGTAAATCGAATTGATTATCAACAACGGACTGGTCGAAAGCTTTTTGAACCCCTTCTGCTCCGTCGCCGACAACAAAGCCAATCGAGTCATTTTCTAAAATATCAGTCACTACTAAAATACTGACGACTAAATTATTGTCTTGACGTTCTTTTTCAAGTAAGTTAACTAAATCTTTTTTACGAGCTAAGATTTCGTCAAATCCAATAACGTTTACTTGGCCAATACGGACAGTTTTTGGTCCCATTTCAAAGATTTTAGCGTCAGCATTTAAAATATCTGAATCACTACGGCTAGCTACATTTGTTCCCGCACGTAAGAAGTCAAGACCATAAGCTTCTAAATCAATATCAGCAAGCTTTGCTAAGGCTTGAGCGGCATCAATATCTTCTTGAGTACATGTAGGAGATTTAAATAATAAAGTATCAGAAATGATCGCAGAAACCATAGCACCGGCAATCTCTTTAGAGATTGTTAAATCTTTTTCGTTAAACATTTTATATAAAATAGTTGCGGTACATCCTACTGGCTCAATGCGTAAGTACATTGGGTGAGCCGTTTCAAAGTCACCAATCTTATGATGGTCTACAACATAGTCAACGCGAACATCTTTTAAATCAGCCACTGACTGTTGTGATTCATTATGGTCGACTAGCGCAACGCGGTCTGTTTCATTGGCGACGGTTTCTACAACTCGAGGCGCATTTAATTTAAAGTAGTTTAACATAAATTGAGTTTCATCATTAGGTGTCCCTAAAGCTACAGGCTCACTTTCATGGCCTAATTGAGTTAAATAGTCACTCATGACAATGGCTGAAGCAATTGTATCTGTATCTGGGTTTTGATGTCCAAAAACTAAATATTTATTCATCAATATTCCTCCTAGTATAGTTATCTAACACTTGTATTTTAGCACGATTCCCTTATTTTTTGAAGAAGTGCGCTTAACTTATCCTACTAAAGATAAAAAAGAAGTGGACTCACCCCACTTCTTTTAAGTCAATTAAACTATTTTTCATTGACGACACGAGTTAATTTTAGCGGCACGCCATTTTCTAAGCAATCGCCAACTGGACATTTAGATTCAATAAATTGAGCAAAAGATTCTAATTCTTCTTGAGTAGCCGTTGATTTAAAGTGCATTGAATAGCGAATTTCTTGAAATCCATTTCTAACGTCTGCTAAACCCATAAAGCCATCTGGATCCAAATCACCTTCAAGTTCAACATGGAACTCTTCCAAATCAATTCCTTGTGCCTTCGCGAACGCATAAGCTACGATCGTTTGACAAGATCCTAAAGCACACAATAAAGCTTCGACGGGATTCATCCCCGTATTTGTCCCGCCTAATTCTTCTGGTTCATCCATTGTTAGTTTAAACCCTCGAGCGGTAGATTCTACTTGAAGGCCTGTTGGTGTTTTTTTAGAAATTACTTTAAATGTCTCTTTCATCGTTAGTCTTCCTTTCCGCTATTGAACAAGAAAAAGAAAACACACCTTCTAAAAGACCCGCTAAGAGGTTTAATAGAAGATGTGTTCATTTATTTAACTATCTAAATACCCTGTATATTCAGCGGTTCTTAAAATGCGTCGCGCATTTTCAACTCGTTCTTTCGTCGGAGGCTCAATTCCTTCTAAACGGTAACGAATTCCCATTTCTTCATATTTATAAACACCCATCTTATGATATGGTAAAATCTCAAATTTTTGTACATTTTTAAGAGATGCAACAAAATCACTGAGACGATACAAATAATCATCATAATCCGTCCGCTCTGGAACGAGAACGTGACGAATCCAAACAGGGAAGTCTCGATCAGAAAGATATCTTGCCATTTCTAAAATATTTTCGTTTGGCATTCCAGTTAAACGCTGATGTCCTTTTGTATCGATATGTTTAATATCAAACAAAATTAAGTCAGTATATTTTAGTAGCTCTTCGAAACGACTAAAGAATGGCTCTCGAGTTGTAAAAGGCATCCCACACGTATCAATACATGTGTGGACTCCTTCTTCTTTAGCTAGTTTAAAATATTCAATTAAGAAATCAATTTGGAGCAAAGGTTCACCACCACTGACGGTGATGCCCCCTTTGTCGCCCCAAAAATTCTTATATTTTAATGCTTCATCAAGGAGTTGTCGTGGAGTGTACTCTGTTCCTCCGCCTATATTCCATGTGTCCGGGTTATGGCAATATTCACACCGCATACGGCATCCTTGTAAAAAGGATACAAACCGTATCCCGGGACCATCAACGGACCCAAAGCTTTCAAGGGAGTGAACATAACCAATGGTTGGTTTTTGTACTTGTTCCACTATCATTCTCCTTTACATTTTATTTTTGTTACATTGAACCGTGCATTGTACGGTTAATAACATCCATTTGTTGCTCACGAGTTAACTTAATAAAGTTAACAGCGTAACCTGATACACGGATTGTTAATTGTGGGTACTCTTCTGGGTGATCCATTGCGCGTAATAGCGTATCACGGTTGAATACGTTAACGTTTAAGTGGTGTCCACCGTTCTTAGAGTAACCGTCTAACATTGAAGATAGGTTTTCTTCACGAATATCTTCATCTTTACCTAACGCATCTGGCACAATTGAGAATGTGTTAGAAATTCCGTCTAAAGCACACTCGTATGGTAATTTAGCAACAGATGATAAGCTTGCTAAAGCCCCACACTTATCACGTCCGTGCATTGGGTTAGCACCTGGTGCAAATGGTTCACCTGCACGACGTCCGTCTGGAGTGTGTCCAGTTTTCTTACCGTAAACAACGTTTGATGTAATCGTTAAGATTGATGTTGTATGCTCAGCATCACGGTAAGTAGGATGTTTCTTAACTTTAGTCATAAAGTCTTTTAATAATTTAACTCCGATTTCGTCTGCACGGTCATCGTTGTTACCATACATTGGGAAATCACCTTCGATTTCATAGTCAATAGCTAATCCATCTTCATCACGAATTGTACGAACTTTAGCGTGTTTAATTGCAGATAATGCGTCAACTGCTACTGAGAATCCTGCGATACCAGTTGCCATTGTACGGTGCATATCTGTATCTTGAACAGCCATTTGAATACGCTCGTAACTATATTTATCGTGCATATAGTGAATACAGTTTAATGTATTAATGTATAGTCCTGCTAACCATTCTAACATGTCATCGTATTTATCCATTACTTCATCATAATCTAAGTATTCTGAAGTAATTGGTTGGTAACGTGGACCAACTTGTTGTTTAGATAACTCGTCCACTCCACCGTTAATAGCGTAAAGTAATGCTTTAGCTAAGTTAGCACGAGCTCCGAAGAATTGCATTTGTTTACCAACGCGCATTGCGGATACACAACATGCAATCGCATAGTCATCACCGTAGTGAGGACGCATAACTTCGTCGTTTTCATACTGAATAGCTGAAGATTCAATGGACATTTTTGATGCGAATGTTTTGAATCCTTCTGGTAAGTTTGGTGACCATAAAACAGTTAAGTTTGGCTCTGGTGCTGGACCTAAGTTAGATAATGTGTGTAAGAAGCGGAAACTGTTCTTAGTTACTAATGAACGTCCATCTAAGTTCATACCTGCAATCGCTTCCGTTACCCAAGTTGGGTCTCCTGAGAATAATTGGTTGTACTCTGGTGTACGTGCGAACTTAACTAGACGTAACTTCATAACGAAGTGGTCAACTAATTCTTGTGCTTCTTCTTCTGTTAAGACACCGTTTCTTAAATCGCGCTCGATATAAATATCTAAGAACGTTGAAACGCGACCTAATGACATCGCTGCACCGTTTTGTTCTTTAATTGCTGCTAAGTAAGCTAAGTATAACCATTGGAAAGCTTCGTGAGCATTTTCTGCTGGACGTGATAAATCAAATCCATAAATGCTTCCTAATTCTTTTAGTTCTTCTAAAGCGCGGTATTGTTCGCTTACTTCTTCGCGTAATTGAATCACTTTGTCAGACATTTGACCGTTTCCGATGTTGTCGTGGTCATTTTTCTTTTCTTCCATTAAGCGATCCACACCGTATAAAGCTACACGACGGTAGTCACCGATGATACGTCCACGTCCATAAGCATCTGGTAGTCCAGTAATAACTCCAGAACGACGTGCAGCGCGCATTTCTTTAGTATACACATCGAAAACACCTTGGTTATGAGTTTTGCGGTATTCTGTAAAGATATGCTCAATTTCTGGATCAATTTCGTATCCATAAGATTCTAACGCTGCTTCAGACATACGAATACCACCAAATGGTTGTAAGCTACGTTTGAATGGTTTATCTGTTTGGAAACCAACGATTTTTTCTTTTTTAGCATCTAAGTAACCTGGGCCATGAGAAGTAATAGTAGATACGATTGATGTATCCATATCTAATACTCCACCCGCTTCAAGTTCTTTTTGAGAAAGATCCATTACTTGATCCCATAAATCTAATGTATCTTGTGTTGGACCTGCTAAGAACTCATCATCACCTTTATACTCTGTATAGTTTTCGTTAATGAAATCGCGTACATTAATTTCGTCTTGCCATTTTAACCCTTTAAAATCTTGCCATGCTTTCATGCAACGACCTCCTTAAAAATTTCACTTCCTGTGATCAACTTCACTTAAAGTATACCATAAACTTTTACAAATTGTAGTGATTCTATACAAAATTGTACATTTTTGTACAAAATGAACGTATTTTGTTTAATGGTTATATAAAACTGTACTATTTTTTGTATTATATTATGCCATTTTGTGAAATGAATCTTTTAATTAACCAATCTCTAATGAGTGCTTTTATAGGAATGGCAACGGTTTCTAACTCCACCTATCTCACTCCCTTATCTGTTATAGGAACAAAATTAAATCTGTTATAGTACAAAATAAAAAAGCAGGTTTTTAGCTTCAAACCTGCTTTAAATCCCTTAATCATCTAATAATGTCAATCGAGCAACATGCATGTTGAGTACTTTTCCAGCATCCTTTGCTTCTAGCGCGGTTCCGTTTGTTAAACGGGGCGTAATATTAATATCCGTACTTTCCAATTGAAGCTCTTTTCCTGTATCAAATTGAACGATAATCGGAACTTTTGGATTAATTAAAGCAATCGCATCAATTAATTCATGCGGGTTGGACTTAACGTGTTTCAGTAAGGTCATTCCTCGACTGCCGCGTCCAGCCGTAGCAACTTCCGATAGATCCATTCGCTTAATATTTCCTCTTTGAGTAAGCAACATAAGTTGCGGACGTTCAACTGATTGGTCAATAATAAATCCTTTAATGACCGAGTCATTTTCATGTAAATTAATCGCAATAACGCCTCTTGCTCTTAAACCAACTGGGTTAACTTCGTTTAAATCATAAGTTAAACCATAACTATCTTTAGTTAAAATTACCGCTTGATACTTAACGCCTTCTTTAGCGTGGTGAACTGCGACAACTTCATCGTCTTTAGATTTTAAATTGATGGCAACGGCTGTTCGTGTCTTATAACTGCGATACGTTGTAAACAAATGAAGATAAGTTTGCTTGATCATACCTTCTTTCGTCATAAAGACTAAAGTATCCTCTGACTCTTTTTCATCGGCGAGTGCTACAAAGACATTAACGATTTGTTCGCCGTCTTCTAATTGATAATGTTGGGATAAGTGAATACCCATATCTTTCCAGCGAATATCGGGCAGTTCATGAACGGGCAAGTGAATATAATTTCCTTTATTGGTGATAATTACAATCGCATCGTGGGTGCTTAATTCTTTAATAAATAATGGATAGTCAAATTCACGGCTACCTAAATCCATTGTATCCGACGCTCCAAAGGAACGTAAACTAGTTCGTTTTAAGTAACCTTCTTTAGTTACCGATACATAAACTTGTTCTTCAGGAACTGTTACGTGTTGTTCCACACTAATATCTTCAATTTTCTTTTCTAACTGCGTACGACGGTCAGTGGAAAAACGTTTCTTAATATCACGTAGTTCATTCACTAACACTTTATTAAGCGTTTGATCATCAGCTAAAATCGTTTCGTAAGTATGGATACGTTCATTTAATTCTAATTGCTCTTCTTTTAGAGCCACAATATCGGTGTTAGTTAAACGGTATAACTGGAGAGAAACAATCGCTTCAGCTTGGTCTTGACTAAATTCAAAACGATTCACTAAATTATCTTTTGCATTTTGTTTATTGTTACTTTGACGAATCGTTTCGATCACTTCGTCTAAAATAGACATCATATAAATAAGACCTTCAACAATATGGTGACGCTTTTTATCTTGATCTAATTGAAATTGCGTACGACGAGTGATCACTTCTTGTTGATGTTCAATATAAGCATTTAAAATATCTAATAAGCCAACCACTTCTGGACGTAAATGATTAATCGCAACCATATTGAAATGATAATTTACTTGTAATTCGGTGTTTAACAGTAAATAATTTAAAATGCCTTGAGCGTCAACTTCTCTTCTTAATTCAATCACAAGTCGCAAACCTTGACGGTCTGATTCATCTCTTACTTCAACAATTCCATCCACTTTCTTTTGAAGACGAATATCGTCAATTTTTTGAATCAGTTTTGATTTATTCACTTCAAAAGGTAGTTCAGTGACGACGATTTGGGACTTATTTCCGCGAAGTTTTTCAATTTCTGTCACTGATCGGACGACAATTCGTCCTTGGCCCGTTTCATAAGCTTTCTTAATACCTTCAAATCCTTGAATGATTCCACCCGTTGGAAAATCTGGGGCTGGAATAAATTCCATAATTTTATCTAACGTAATACGTTTATGAGTTAGCATATAGATCAAGCCGTCAATAACTTCATTTAAATTATGAGGCGGAATCTCTGTTGCATAACCGGCTGAAATCCCTGTCGCTCCATTGACTAAAAGATTAGGAAACCGAGCGGGTAGTACGACGGGTTCTTCTAATGAATCATCAAAGTTTAAGACATAGTCTACCGTTTGGTAACGAATATCTTGAAGTAACTCTTCAGCAATTGGCGATAATCTAGCTTCTGTATAACGCATCGCTGCTGCCGGGTCGCCGTCCATACTTCCGTTGTTTCCATGCATATCAATGAGTGGTTCGCGCAATTTCCAGTCTTGAGACATACGAACCATTGCTTCATAGACTGACCTATCCCCGTGAGGGTGATAGTTACCGATAACGTTACCGACTGTTTTAGCGGATTTTCGGTAAGGTTGGCTAGATAAGTTACGATCTTGATACATCGCGTATAAAATTCGGCGCTGAACAGGCTTTAAACCGTCTCGAATATCCGGCAAAGCACGGTCTTGGATAATATATTTCGAATACCTTCCAAAACGATCACTCATGACACTTGCTAAAGACATTTCTTGAATTGTCTCATGTTGAGCCATTTTATTCCTCCTCCTTTACAATCGTTGTATAATCATCCGCATCAAATAAACGGGTTTCTTCCGTATTAGTAGCAGTCGCTTTTAATTCTTCTTGGGCAATTGATGAAACGTGATTTGATTCTTCTAATAAAGAGTCTTCTTCATCCATTGTAAATTGAACGTTTTCTTCGATCCATTTACGACGCGGGGCTACTTTATTCCCCATTAAAGTCGTAACACGACGTTCAATTACGGCTGCATCGTCCAAGGTGACGCGAATAAGTAAACGAGATTGGGGATCCATCGTTGTTTGCCATAATTGGTCCGCATTCATCTCCCCTAAACCTTTATAGCGTTGAAGTACGTATCCTGAGCCCATTTTAGCAGTTATTTCAGCTAATTCTTCATCGGTCCAAGCGTATTCTACTTGTTCTTTTTTACCTCGTCCTTTTGAAACTTTATATAAAGGAGGCATCGCTAAATATACTTTACCTGCTTCAAGTAAGGGTTTCATATAACGATAGAAAAAGGTTAAAAGTAAGACTTGAATATGAGCTCCATCCGTATCCGCGTCGGTCATAATAATAACTTTATCGTAGTTGACCGCATCTAAATCAAATTCTGGTCCAACACCTCCACCGATCGCGTAGATCATTGTATTGATCTCTTCATTTTTCATAATTTCAGTAATAGAGGCTCGCTGAGTATTGATCACTTTTCCTCGCAGAGGTAAAATCGCTTGATATTTTCGGTCGCGACCTAATTTAGCTGATCCTCCTGCAGAGTCCCCCTCCACTAAGTAGAGTTCATTTTTAGAAGTGTCTTTTGACTGAGCTCGGGTTAGTTTACCGGAAATTAAACGCTCTTGTTGGCTACGCTTAGCGCCACTTCTAGCAACATCTCTTGCTTTTCTGGCAGCTTCTCTTGTTTCACGCGCTTTAATGGCTTTTCTTAAGATCATTTGACTAAAAGAGCCATTTTCATTTAAATAAGCGAACAAATTCTCATTAATGAATTTATCCACTAAGCCACGAGCTTTAGGAGTTCCTAGACGTTCTTTCGTTTGGCCTTCAAATTGTAAGTAAGACTCTGGAATGTGAAGAGATAAGACAGCAGTTAATCCTTCTCGTACGTCTGAGCCTTCTAAGTTTTTATCTTTTTCTTTTAAAAGACCCACTTGTCTTGCGTATTCGTTAAATGCTTTTGTCATTCCGGTCTTCATGCCTGTTTCGTGAGTCCCGCCTGAACTAGTTCGAACATTATTGGCAAAAGATAAAATAGTTTCTGAGTAGCCATCATTATATTGCATCGCAAAATCAATTTCAAAACCATCTACTGTACCGGTAAAGCTTGCGATATCGCCTAAAGTATCTTTTTCTTCATTTAAATATTTAATAAAGTCAATAAGACCTTCTTCAAATAAAAAAGTTTCATCATACTCAGTGCGATCATCAATTAATTGAATACTTAACCCTTTTAAAAGAAAGGCTGATTCTCTTAAGCGTTCTGAAATGACACTTGTATCGATTTGTGCTTGACCAAAAATTTCTGGGTCCGGCATAAAATGAACACTAGTTCCGTGATCAGTCTTATTAGGTGCTTTTGTTTTCTTTAAGTCACCTACGGGGTGTCCACCTTTTTCAAACTGCATTGAGTAATAATAACCCTCTCGCTGGACGCGAACTGTTAACCAAGAAGATAAAGCGTTAACAACACTGGCTCCTACTCCGTGAAGTCCTCCGGCTGATTTATAGCCTCCTTGTCCAAACTTTCCGCCTGCGTGTAGCACCGTGAAAATAACTTGAATGGTCGAGACGCCACTTTCGTGTTGTCCTGTAGGCATCCCCCGGCCGTTATCGCTAATTTCAACGCTACCGTCTTTATATATATGGACTTTAATTTTATCAGCAAAGTCTGATAACGCTTCGTCCACCGCGTTATCGACAATTTCATAAATTAAATGATGCAATCCTTTTTGATCCGTTGAACCAATATACATCCCCGGACGTTTGCGAACGGCTTCTAAGCCTTCTAAAATTTGAATTGCTTGATCGTCATATTGAATCGTTGCTTTTTTTGCAACCATATCCTCACCTCGATAATAAATTAACGATTTTATATTATGTTATATTTATTGATAGGTCAATCATTTTTAAAAATATACGAATAAATGTTCGCCTATCTTCGCAAAAAAATAGGACAACCGATTTGGTCATCCTTTCGCTCTTCTTTCTCCATTATAACTTAAGAAGAATCTTTTTGTAAAGAAACTAAGAAAATTAGTGAATCAAATAAGTATTTTATATTTTAGTGAATTGAGGTAAAATATAAAGGACTACCGTTAAGGAGGAACATTGATTTTGGCATTTATATACATATTAATAGGTTATTTAAGTGGATCAATCCCTACGGGGGTTTGGTACTCTAAAATCCAACATAACATTGATGTAAGGCAATTAGGTAGCCACAATAGTGGAACGACGAATGTGGGCCGAAACTTTGGAGCAAAAGCAGCTATTATTGTCGCAGCAGTGGATGTATTAAAAGGTTGGATTCCTGTTCTAGTGGCTCGCCTACTACTTTCACCCAATAATCCGATTGTTATTGGCGTAGCGATAGCTACAGTGATTGGTCATGCTTATCCTTTATTTGCAGAATTTAGAGGAGGAAAAGTTGTCGCCACATCGATCGGTGCTTTATTAGGCTTTCACTTTTTCTATGGTTTAACGTCGGCTATTTTGTTATTAATTTGTTTATTTTTAACAAGCACTGTCAGTTTATCAGCTATGTTGAGTTACACTTTAACTTGTTTCATCATGTTACTGACATCTAATAATGTAACGGCTAGCGTAGGATTTTTATTGATTGCTTTATTTATGATTTACCGACACCGAGATAATATTAAACGTCTCGTTAACAAAACAGAGCGTCGTATTAATTTTGGTTTAAATTCTCCTCAAAAATAATAAAGCCCCTCCATTTAGGAGGGGTCTTATTTATTTCTTCGTAAAAGTCATTGTATAGTCGTGAGTAGCAATATTTCGCGGTGTTAGTCGCTCAATTCCGTATTTATTAATGAGTTGTTGATCGGTATCCACTACATCAGCAACTCCTGCCCACGGTTCTAAACAAATGAAACCCGCCGGTTGATCAAAAGGAGTCCACACTCCAAAAAACGGCATACGGCTCCAATTCATACGAATTTCAACATTTTCACAATAATCTTTTAAAATCGCTGTCGTTTCTTCACCTGTTAAAAAGACCCAAGCATCATCTCGAAAGTCTTTACGCGTTAGAAGACGTAAATCGCACGGCACATATCGTTCGTCTTGACGATTGAGTAATCCTTCTTTTGTTAATGGGTATTTTAAATAGGGCCCACTTGGTTCAAATACAATCGCTGCTTCTTTAAAGTCGCCTTTTTCGTCAGTCGTGACATTAAAAGCTGGGTGCCCACCTACACTATAATAAATCGTTTCATCATTTGAAGGATTGAGTAATTCATAAGTTACAGTCACTTGATTTTCATATAGTACATAAGAGATTTGAAAACTAAACTCGAAAGGATAAGAAGATAATGTATCAACAGTGCCTTCTTGTCCGTCACCATCTTTAACATAAAAGGTGGCTGAATTATCTGTAACTGTTTGAACTTCAAAATTCAAGTCTCGAGCAAACCCATGTCGAGATAATTGATATGCTGTTTCTTTATAATAATAAGTATTATCTTTTAACGTTCCAACTATTGGAAAAAGAACAGGAGCTGTGCGATTCCAGTAGTTATTTTCTTGTTGCCACATAAATTCATAACCTGTCTTATTATCAATGACGGAACGAATTTCTGCGCCTTTTGGGTCAATTTGAACGGTTAAATAATCATTGGCTAAAGTAATCACTGGCAAACCCCTTTCATTTTCTTATTATAAAATATATTGACTTAAATCGCGGTTTTCAACAATCTTTTCTAAACGTTGTTCCACGTATTGTTTAGTAATTTCGATGTCAGTATAAGGCATCGCATCGGCTTCGAATAATAATTCTTCTAAGACTGTTTCTAAAATAGTATGCAAACGACGCGCGCCAATATTATCTGTCGTCTCATTTAACAAAACAGCGTATTCTGCCATACGATCAATCGCTTCATCAGTAAATGTTACATGAACCTCTTCTGTAGCCAATAGAGCTTGATATTGTTTAATTAAAGCATTCTTTGGTTCACTTAAAATACGTTGGAAATCTTCTTTCGTTAAATCGTTTAAGTTAACACGGATTGGAAAACGTCCTTGTAGTTCAGGAATTAAGTCACTTGGTTTTGACATATGAAAAGCGCCACTTCCAATAAAAAGAATATAATCGGTGTTAATAATACCGTACTTAGTTTGAACTTGGCTTCCTTCAACAATTGGCAAAATATCTCGTTGAACACCTTGACGGCTTACTTCCCCGGATTGTTGGCCTTTAGTGGCAATCTTATCAATCTCATCAATAAAAATGATACCACTTTCTTCGGCTAATTTAAGTCCTTGTTGATTTATATCATCTTGATTAATTAGCTTGTCAGCTTCTTCTTCTATTAATAGTTTAAGTGCTTCTTTTACTATTAAGGTTCGTTTGATTTTCTTTTTAGGGCGTAAAGCGTCTAGGCTTTCTTGCATCTCCATCATCTGTTCCATGGCTGGATTAACGCTACTTAATTGTATTTTCTTTTCTTCTAATTCAATCGTCACTTCCATTTCATCCAAGTCACCTTGGCGAATTTGTTGGGCAATTTGACGACGTGAACGGGCTACTTCTTCAGTCACTACTTCTTCGTCTTGACCTAGATCCGGTTGCCCCATCATTTTCGTTAAATATTCTGATAAATTCGAAAGATCCATTCTTCCTTGAGGTACATCTGAGAAAGGAGAGTCTTTTTCGATCTTTTCACCTGGTTTTAGTGTTTTCGCTAAACGTTTAATGGCTTTTTCTTTGGCTTCTTCATGAACTTCTTCGTGTTTAGTCTTTTTAATGAGGCGAATGCTGTTTTCAACTAAGTCTCGAACCATTGACTCTACGTCTCGTCCTACATAGCCTACTTCAGTATACTTAGTCGCCTCTACTTTAATAAAAGGAGCATTAGCTAAATCGGCTAATCGTCTAGCGATTTCCGTCTTACCTACTCCTGTGGGGCCAATCATAAGTAAATTTTTAGGTTTTACTTCATGTTTTATTTCATCTTCTAAGCGCAGACGTCTTAGGCGGTTTCTTAATGCGACCGCTACGGCACGCTTAGCTTCATTTTGACCAATAATGTATTGATCTAAACGTTCAACAACTTCTTTGGCTGTTAAATGTTTCATTCATTCGTCCACCTTTCTAGTGATTGAATTCCTCAACGATGATCGAATCGTTTGTATAAACATCAATTTCGCTAGCAATCTTTAATGATTGTTCAGCAATCTCAGCAGCTGTTAAATCACTAGCTGAACGCTTAAGCGCTCTAGCCGCCGCTAAGGCAAAATTACCTCCCGAGCCGATAGTTAAAATACCATCATCTGGTTCAATGACTTCTCCAGTTCCGCTAACTAGCAACAATTGTTCATCATTCATTACAATAAGTAAGGCTTCTAGTTTTTGTAGGGTGCGGTCTGTCCGCCATTGTTTAGCCACTTCAACGGCAGCTCGAACTAGCTGGCCTTGGTGAGCTTTTAATTTATCTTCAAACATTTCTGATAAAGTGATCGCATCGGCCACGCCACCAGCAAATCCTACAATCACTTCATTATTATAAATACGTCTTAATTTGCGGGCTGAACCTTTCATAATCGTCGATTCACCCATCGTAATTTGTCCGTCTCCTGCCATCGCAAGTTGTTGGTCTTTTTTGACTGCACAAATTGTTGTCATAAATGTGTTCGTCCTTTCCTTATTCCTTCCGCGCTCGTGGGTGGAAGGCAAGATAGTTTTGTCGAAGATGTTCTTTCGACAAATGGGTATAAATTTGAGTTGAGCTGAGATTTTCATGTCCTAACATTTCTTGAACTGAACGTAAATCAGCTCCATTATTAATAAGATGTGTCGCAAACGTATGCCTAAATTTATGAGGATAGATTGCCATATTCAGTCCTTTTTTTCGTGAAAGGCGTGTAAAATAATATCTAACATAATCGGGAATCATCGGCAACCCTTTTTTAGTTAAAAAAACATAATTAGAGTTTTTAGTATTAATTTGCGGACGTTCTTCGTCAATATAGCACATCAATGAATCAAAAGCACGTCTTGAGATTGGCACCACTCGTTCTTTATTTCCTTTCCCAATTACGCGAAGTAAATGGGATGTTTGATTGATCTGATCAAGTGTTAAATCACACAACTCACTCACACGAATGCCTGTGGCATAGAGTACTTCTATAATCGCTAAATGCTTTAAGCGCTCTTCATCTTTTGGATCATTCGCTGCATGTAAAATTTGAATCACTTCATCTTCATAAAAATATTCAGGTAAGCTTTCCTTTTTTACTTGATACTCTACTAACTGCATAGGATTAGCATCAACCCATCCTTTATGTAGAGAAAAATTAAAAAAGGAACGTAAAGTAGATAACTTTCTAGCAACGGTCGTTCTAGATAAACCTTTGTTGCTTAAAAAAGCAACATAATAGCGCATGTCTTGATAAGTTAATGACTTTATATCGCTATCGCCTGTTTCTTTTAAAAAGCAATAAAACTCATTAAGATCTCGTTCATAAGCAGTGATGGTACGCTCGGAGTAGCGACGCACTGTACGAATATATTGAATAAATTGATCAATCAATACCTTCATAATGTACCCCTTTGTGATCTAGTCTTTCATTCTATTGTACAATTTTTTATCTGATTTTAACACTTTTATCTATTGGAGAAAATATTAACGACAAAGAAAACGACTAGCTAGCGCTACTCGTTTTCTAAAAAATTATTCTTCTTCCTTGTAATCACAGTTAGAACACAGAACGGTTTTACCTTTTCTAGTGACTTTTTCTTCTAAGTAATGATTACATACAGGACAGTTTCTGGAAAGAGGTTTGTTCCAGGAGACAAATTCACATTTAGGGTAACGGTCACAGCCGTAGAAAATGCGATTCTTTTTCGATTTACGTTCGACTACTTCACCCTTTTGACAGGTTGGACACTTGACGCCAATTTTTTTAACGATTGCTTCAGTATGACGACAATCAGGGAAGTTGCTACAAGCGTAAAACTTACCGTAGCGGCCAATTTTAATGACCATTTCCCCTCCATCCACAGGACATTTAAACCCAGCCGGTTCGTCTTTTATTTCGATTTCGGCCATTTCTTTTTCAGCTTTCGTTAACTCTTTTTCGAAGGGTTGGTAAAATTCATCGAGTACTTTAATCCAAGCTTGTTTTCCTTCTTCGATTTCATCTAACTTTTGCTCCATTTCGGCTGTAAATTCTGAGTTTACAATATCAGGGAAGAATTCGATCATAACGTCGTTAACGATTTCACCTAGTTCAGTTGGCTCAAAACGTCTCGCTACTTGTTTAATATAGTAACGTTTACGTAATGTCTCCACTGTTGGAGAGTAGGTAGATGGTCGTCCGATGCCTTTTTCTTCTAACGCTTTAACTAGACTCGCTTCATTATAACGAGCTGGTGGTTGAGTAAAGTGTTGAGTAGGTTCAATTTTATCTACTTTAACTGTATCCCCCGAAGCTAATGCAGGTAAATAATTGTTTTTATTTTGGTTAGATGGGTAAACTTTTAAGTATCCTTCAAACTTAATTCGCGATCCAGTGGCTCTAAATTGAACATTGTTTTGTTCAATATCCGCACGAATCGTATCAAATACCGCCGGAGACATTTGGCTTGCCATAAAACGTCCCCAAATTAATGAATATAGACGCAGTTGATCTTTAGACAATGCATCTTCAACATCAGATGGAGTTAAGTTAGGATTTGTTGGACGAATCGCTTCGTGGGCGTCTTGAGCACCTTGTTTACTTGTAAAACTTCCTTTTCCTAAATACTCTTTACCGTAAGTTTTAGTAATAAATTCACTCGCTGCTTTACGGGCAATCGGAGAGATGCGGGTAGAGTCTGTACGCATATAAGTAATTAAACCTTCCGTTTGACGGCCTACTTTAACCCCTTCATACAATTGTTGGGCGACCATCATCGTCTTACTCGTTCTAAAGTTCAAACGACTAGAGGCTTCTTGTTGCATCGTACTGGTTGTAAATGGAGCATTAGGACGACGACGGCGTTCTTTTTCTTCAATATTTGCAACAGTAAAGTCCGCTTTTGTATCTAGACGTTCCATCACTTTTTTAACATCTTCTTCGTCATTTAGCTCTTGCTTTTTGCCGTCTACGCCGTAAAAGTCTGCTTCAAAGGTATCTTTTCCTTTTTTGAAAATAGTTGGAATTTTCCAATACTCTTCGGGTTTAAAGTTTTTAATTTCATTTTCCCGGTCAATAATCATCTTTAACGTGGTTGATTGAACACGTCCAGCGCTGAGACCTTTTTTAATCTTCTTCCATAATAATGGCGAGATAGAATACCCTACCACGCGGTCTAAAATACGGCGTGCTTGTTGGGCATCAATAAGATCTTTATCTAATTGTCTTGGTTCTTTAAACGCTTCTTTCACCGCATCTTTAGTAATTTCGTTAAAAACCACACGGTTAGACGCTTCGGGGTCTAATTTTAATAAATGACTTAAATGCCAAGCAATTGCTTCTCCTTCGCGATCCGGGTCGGCAGCTAAATAGACTTTTTCAGCTTTTTTGGCGAGTTGTCTTAACTCTTTAACTGTCGGTCCTTTTCCTCTAATGGTAATGTAATCCGGTTCAAAATTATTATCTACATCAACGCCCATACGGCTTTTAGGTAAGTCTCTTAAATGTCCTTTACTGGCGACTACTTTATAATTACGACCTAAGTAACGGTCAATGGTTTTAGCTTTAGTAGGCGACTCGACAATGACAAGATATTTATAAGCCATTGCTCCATCCACTCCTTTTATTGTTATCTATTGGTTATACTTGGAATTATTTCTAAAATCGTAACCAATCATATTAAAAAGAAGTTCCTGTGTCAAATTAATTTGATAATAAACTAATTTTTCCATAGGTTTTGTAAAGCTGTCACTTCCGTGACTAGTTTGTCGATTTGAGTGATGGGCGTTGCTCCAGCTTTAATTAGTTCATTTGTTCCGCGAGCCATTGGATTAGTAATTTCCCCTGGCAAAACGAACAGTTCTTTATTAAATTGAAGCGCATAGTTAGCCGTAATTAAACTGCCACTTTTCTTTGCCGCTTCAATCACAACTACAATAGGAGCTAATCCAGCTACTAGACGGTTTCTCATCACAAACTGATGTTTTCTAGCACAAATATGAGGTAAGTACTCGCTCAATGCTAAATGATACGTTTCAATACGCTTTTGAAGGGGTGCGTTATTTTTAGGATAACATTGATTAAGTCCGTTGGGTAAGATCGCAATGGTACTTTGATCTTTATATTGGCTAGCTGCTTCATGAGCAATCGTATCGACCCCGTTCGCTAAACCTGAAACAATAACATTTTGATGTTGAACTAACTGAGACGAAATTAAATGCGCCATTTTTTGTCCATAAGGACTTAACGTTCGACTTCCAATGACACTCACAAGTGGCTTATTTAATAATTCCTTATGTCCTTTATAAAACACAATTAAAGGAGGCTGGTGGATGTAAAGCCATTGCCTGGGGTAATCGTGATCAACGATAGAAATACTTTGTTCCTCTAACGTATCTATTACATTTTTAAAGGATTGATAATTTAAAAAGTTAACAGTTGTTTGAACTCTTAATAATTGTTGTACTTTCAAATCTTCGATGATCTCTTGGCACTCTTTTAGTTCCAAAGGTTGATTCATGAGTTCATGATCTTTTAAATACTTTAAATAACTCCAACTTTCACGATATGAAAATTGATGGAGGGCTAAAAATAATAATTGTTCTTTTGTTGTTAGTTTCATTTCAATCACCTCTATATATAGATACACAAAAATGATTGAATTCCATTTTTATTTTTTAACTTTTTTTACTGGATCGAAACTATAACGGTGAATCGGGCATGGCCCCCACTCCTTAAGAGCCTCTAAATGCTCCTTAGTTCCATAACCCATATGACGATCAAAACCATATTGAGGGTATTTTTGATGGTACTCTCTCATTATTTGATCCCGGTATTCTTTTGCCAAAATACTCGCAGCAGCAATACTAAGGGACTGCTGATCTCCTTTAACCAGTGACTTTTGAAACAAATCACTTTCAATCATCATCGCATCAATTAATAAGGCGTCCGGTTGAAGGGATAACTGTTCAACTGCTTGCTTCATCGCTAATCGAGTGGCTTGATAAATATTGAGTTCGTCAATGATCGGAGCGTCCACGACTGCTACAGCATAACTTAAAGCAACTTTTTTAATGAGGTCAACAAAGTGTTGTCGTTTTACTCTAGACAATTGCTTTGAATCGTTAACACCAATAAGTAATTGAGGGTCAGTGGGTAAAATAACACTCGCTGCGACAACCGGACCGGCCAAAGGACCTCGCCCGACTTCATCAACACCAGCAACAAAAGGATGGGTTAGCCATAATTGACGTTCATAGCTTAATTTTTGATCGTATTCCTTTTTGTCTAAAGCTAATTGTTCTAATTGACGCTTCCGACTATTAATAGCTTGTTGAACGCCTTTTCGTGGATCATTTGAAATTGTTTCAATAAAAGGATCCGTTAAACTAGTAATCTCTTGAAGTTGATTTTTTATTTGTTGAACTGTCAGTTTATCCTTCATAAGACACACTTTCATAAGGCGGGTCAAGAGTGAGTGAACCTAAGCGGTGACTTCTAAAGTCATGAATGATGCGAAAGCTTGCTTCGTCATAATCTTCTCGTAAACCCATTTTTTCAGTAATTAGCAATAATAAATCGACAGTGGATAAAGCATCGATATCGTTTTGTGAAATATTATAACGCTTTAAAGCTTCCGGGTTAGCGTCTACTAATCGATCTAATAAATATAAGGCTAAGTCATCCATATGGAGTAGTTGATCTTTAATAGCTCCTGTAATGGCTAATTTTTTGCCGACATCGGGATCTTCAAATTTAGGCCATAAAATTCCAGGAGTATCTAGTAAACTAAATTGTTGACCTACTTTTAACCAGCGCTGAGCTTTAGTTACCCCCGGTTTATTTCCTGTAATAGCTTGGTTTTTGCCAACAAATCGATTAATTAAAGTCGATTTTCCAACGTTGGGGATACCTAAAATCATTAAACGAATGTCTCTAGGTTTCACGCCTTTTTTACGTTGTTCTTCATGAACGGGCTTCATAATGTCTTGAAGTAGTTTTTTTAAAGCGTTTAGCCCTTTATTGTGCTGAGCGTCGATCGCTATGGCGTGCATTCCTTGTTCTTGATAAGTTTGAATCCAACGTTTAGTATCTTGTGGGTTTGCTAAATCCATTTTATTTAAAACAATGACCGAAGGTTTTTGGCCAATAATTTCTTGAACAATTGGGTTGCGGCTTGATTCAGGGATACGTGCATCCACCAATTCAATCACCACATCTACCATTTGAATTCTTTCAGTTGCTTCCCGACGGGCTTTGGCCATATGTCCCGGGAACCATTGAATTGTTTGAGACAATTTCATCATTCCTTCCTAATGTATTCGTTGCTTCATATTGAATTAACGGTCCAAAGTGTTCAGTTGGACTTAAAATAAAAATTGCTTTTCCTTTAATATCGTCGATAGATACTAAGCCAAACTGACGACTATCTCCTGAAAAAGGACGGTTGTCTCCTAAAACAAAATAATGATCTAAAGGAACCGTTTCTTCTCCAGTAATTTGCCATAAGTTAAAATCTAGGGTGTAGTTAGGATCTTCTTCATCACGGTGTTGTAAATACGGCTCTTTCATCGGTATATCATTAATATATAATTGATTATTTTCTACTCTCACATGGTCTCCCGGTAGACCAATAACGCGTTTAACATAACTATCAAATGAGTACCTTGGATCATTAAAGACAACCACATCGTACCGGTTAATATCTGTCGTCGGCTTCATCAAAACATACTCACCATCATATAAAGTGGGCTCCATTGAAAACCCATCCACAATAAAGGGTTGAACAAAGTAATGTCGCCCTCCTATCCATAATAAGAGCGCGACACATACTAAAAATAACCCGTGAATAAGTCGTTGGACCCATAAAGGTATCTTATTCACTTTTTGACTCCTTTAATACTTCCAATGCCTTTTTATATTGGACATCGTTAGCTTGTAAATAATTTCTTGTTTCTTCCATTAATTGTCGAGCCGTCTCACCGGTTACTTGCCCGGTTTGTTCCAAATCATGATCTTTTTGAAAGGCTTTAACTTGTTTTTCAACAGTTTCGTCAAAGATATTTGCTTCTTCAACGGAATAGTCTAACGCATTTAAGATCATAATAATTGTATCGACAAACTCCCCGTAATCACCTTTTTGATACACTTCTTCATCATTTAAAAATAAAGCGTGAGCAACAGGGTCATTGTCAACTTCAACATCAGGCTCAATTCCTTCTTGATGAATCCATGTGCCGTTTGGAGTTAGCCATTTAGCAATCGTTAACTTTAATTCACCATACTCATTTTCCGCTGCCATCGTTTGAACCGTTCCTTTACCAAAGGTTTTGGTTCCGACAACTTGATGCTCAGTATTTTGCTGGATGGCCCCGGCAAAAATTTCGCTCGCACTGGCACTTCCTTCGTCGACTAAAACGACATATGGATCAGCCATTTTAAAGTCTCCTAGCGCTTTAGTCGCTTTAGATGACTCTATTTGACCGTTAGCTTCTTCAATTTGAAAGATCGTTTGACCCTCTTCCAAGAAGATATTACTAATCTTCATCGCTTGATCTAACAACCCGCCAGGATTTGATCTAAAATCAAAAACAAAGGATGTCGCACCTTCTTTTTTAAGTTGTTTAATGCTTTCCACTAGTTGGTCGTAGGTATTTCCAGCAAATTGGCTAACACGAATCATCCCTACCATTGGGTCTTCTTCATCGAGTTCAGCTTTGACACTAATAATAGGAATTTCAGCTCGGTCTACCGTTACGTCAAAAGTTGTATCCGCGCGTTTTATTTTTAATTCAACGCTCGTTCCCTTTTCACCACGGATTAGTTGCACCACTTCATGGGTGGACATATCGTTTAATTCTGTTCCGTCAGCTGCTAAAATAATGTCATTTGCTTTTAAGCCGGCCTTTTCTGCTGGCGTATCATCGATAGGACTGACAATCATAATTTGCCCATCTTTAGAAACAATTTCTACCCCAATTCCTTGAAAGGATCCCGTCACTGCTTCATCAAACACTTCTGATTGAGAAGCGTTTAAAAACTCAGAATAAGGGTCACCTAATGCATTGACCATGCCACTCATGGCCCCTTCAAGGAGCTGATTTTTATCGATCTCTTCAATGTAGTTAGCTTGAATCGTTCCGTAAAGCCTTTGAAAAGCGTTAATGTCTTCTTGAGTCAATTGTTGTGTTGGCGTAGTAGATATTGGTTGAATCCATTTCTCGCTATAGCGTCCCGTTATAAAGCCAACAATAAAAAACAAGGACAGCCCTAAAGCAGTGATCCCTAATTTGAATAAAGGATGCCACTTGTTAGTAGTAGCATCCTTTATTGTTTGTTCAGGGTTTATTTGTTCGTTGGATGTGGTCATTCCATCCTACCCTTTCTTATTTTGCTTCTTTGTCTAGTTTAACTGCTGTTTCAAGCGCAACTTCCATCATTTGTGTAAAAGTCGTTTCGCGTTCTTCGGCTGTTGTTTCTTCACCTGTAACTAAATGGTCACTAATTGTTACCATTGCTAGAGCTTGACGGTTATGTTTAGCAGCCACTGAATAAATACCTGCTGCTTCCATTTCCACACATAAAACGCCGTAGTCAGCTAGTTTTTTAGTGTTAATTTCATCGTTGTAGAAACGGTCACTTGAGAACATATTACCCACAATTACACGGTTGTCCGTTACAATATCTTGTGCTAAGTGGTAAGCCGTATCTAACACGTTAAAGCTTCCTAACGCCGCAAAAGATACTTGACCTTCAAAAATGTTCTCTAATACACTTGAATCGGTTGTCGCACCTTGAGCAATGACAATATCACGAATGTTAATATCTTCGTGCATCGCTCCAGCTGAACCGATACGAATAATTGTTTCAACATCATACAATGTGTATAACTCTTCAGCATAAATCATCGCTGAAGGAATTCCCATTCCTGATCCTTGAACAGATACACGAACGCCTTTATACGTTCCTGTATAACCAAACATATTACGAATGGTGTTATATTGCTCCACATCCTCTAAAAAGTTATCAGCAATATATTTTGCACGTAGTGGGTCACCTGGGAATAAAACTGTTTTAGCAATTTGACCTTTTTCTGCTCCAATATGTACACTCATGTTATCGTCTCCTTTAAAATTTTATTTATTTAATTGATAATCAGACCACGCATCGTCAAAGGCTGAAAGTAGCCTTGAATAGCGACTATCCATTTCTAAATGTTGCGTAATCTCTTCAAAATCTTCGGTATGCTTTGGAAAAGTTGAATCTTCATGAACCGCATTGGCTAATCGACTTCGCGGATCATCGGCATCTTTATCCACAAAGCGAATAATAAAACTATAAAAGCTGAGTTGCATAAATGACTCCCTTCTTTAGTTTGTACTGTTATTATATCAGAAGTGTCGCGCTTTGTATGTAGTTAAGTCCAAAAAGGGATACTGCTTTTTGCGTTCTTCTGTGCTATACTTAATAGACCATCTTAAGAAAGTAGGGTTCCTATGAATCACTCATTCAATCGTCGGTATCATATTATTATAGAAGTGTTAAACGCAACAACCCACGGTATCGCTGCGGCGTTAAGTGTTGTTGGGATGATTTTTCTTATTTTAAAAGCAATTAAAGACAATAATACGTTAGCCATTACGGCCTTTAGTATTTATGGAGTCAGTTTATTTATTTTATTTTTAAATTCTACTCTTTATCACAGTTTTAGTTTTACTCAATATAAAAATTTCTTCCAAAAATTAGATCATAGCTCGATCTACTTATTAATCGCAGGAACGTATACCCCTTATTTAATGCTTGCGATTGGCGGTCGGTTAGGTTGGACGTTTTTAACTTTAATTTGGACGTTAGCCATTGCTGGCATTATTTTTGAAGCAGTCACTCTTGATAAATATCCAAGACTGAGTACTTTCTTTTATTTACTTCTTGGTTGGCTTGCGCTATTTATTATTTATCCTTTATACCAATCCGTTCCTTTATACGGCATTGTGTGGCTCGCTTTAGGGGGTATTATGTATTCTGTGGGCACGATTTTTTATCGTATGAAATCCATTAAATGGATGCACATTATTTGGCATTTATTTGTTATCGCCGGTGCAGCTTTCATGTTTGTCAGCATTTGGCATTACATCTAACGAAAATAACCTTCTAGAAGTTAAAACTTTTAGAAGGTTATTTTTTATCGTCTCTTCCACCATTCAAACTGATGGGCATATGGATTTTGAGGGTCTACTTTACCTGGCTCAATACGAACCAGTTGCCATTTCGTTTCATCAATAGGTGGTATAAACGTATCAGCGTCAAAGGTTTCATCAATTTGAGTGCATATAATTTCATCAGCATAAGGTAAAAACTCTTTATAAATTTGAGCGCCACCAATGACCATTAGGGGCTCTTTTTCAGCGTATTGTAACGCTTCTTCCAAAGAATTTACTACTTTCAATCCTTCAATATCTTGACCGTACTTTGCATCTCGAGTCAATACGATTGACTGCCGTCCTGGCAATAAGCGTTTGTTCAACGATTCAAAGGTTTTACGTCCCATTAAAATCGAATGACCCATCGTTGTTTTTTTGAAAAACTTTAAATCATTGGGTAAATGCCATGGCACTTTATTATCTTTCCCAATCCCGCCTTGACGGTCTTGAGCATAAATTAGTGTAATCATTCATTGACCTCCTTAGACCGCAATCGGCGCAGTGATGCGACCGTGAGGATGATAGCCTTCTACTTTAATATCTTCAGACTCTAAGTCAAAAATTGACTGATCAGAATCAATAACTAAGGTAGGTAAAGCTTAGGATCTCTTTCCATTAATGTATTGATTGCATCTATATGGTTACTATAAATATGAGCGTCCCCAAAGGTATGAATAAATTCTCCAACCTCTAGTCCACATTCTCGCGCAATTAAATGAGTTAATAAAGCGTAACTAGCGATATTAAAAGGCACTCCTAAAAATACATCGGCGCTTCGTTGATACAATTGACAGCTCAGTTTCCCGTCTTGGACATAAAATTGGAACAATGTATGACAAGGAGGTAGAGCCATTTCATCGACTTCTACCGGGTTCCAAGCAACGACTAAATGACGTCTTGAGTAAGGATTTTCTTTAATTTGCTCAATCACTTGTTTAACTTGATCTACCCCGTTAAAATCGCGCCATTGTTTACCGTAAACAGGACCCAAGTCACCATATTTTTGACTAAAATCGTCGTCAGTTAAAATACGTTCTTGAAACTTTTTCATTTCGCGTTGATACACTTCATTAAAGGCTTCATCTTCTAAAGTGCGCAGCCCAAATTGGTCCATATTAGGTCCTGTATAGTCGTCACTTTTAACATAATTTTCAAACGCCCATTCATCCCAAATATGGTTATTATGTTCTAGTAAATAACGAATATTTGTATCCCCTTTTAAAAACCATAACAGTTCGCTAACAATGAGGCGAAACGGAACACGTTTAGTCGTTAAAAGAGGAAACCCTTTTTGTAAATCAAAACGCATTTGGTAACCAAAATAACTCGTCGTACCGACACCTGTACGATCGCTTCGTGTTTCTCCTTTAGTTAAGATCGTCTCGATTAAATCTTTATACACTTGTGCCATTCATTTCACCTTTCTACATTGACAATTGTTCTAAAAATTCATACCGTTCATAGGCTTCCATTAAAGACATCTCAGTCGCTTCTAGTTGCTCTTGAAGTTCCATTAACTTGCCAGCGTCACTTCCTGATTCGTTCATTTTGTTAGAAATATCGTCAAGCATCGTTTCATACTTTTCGATTAAATCTGGTAGTTCAGCCCATTCTTTCTTCTCGTGATAAGTCATTCGGCGCGGTTTATCTTCTTTTGGTTCTTCATTTACTTTTTCAACCGCTGTCGCTTCTTTAACGGGTTTTGGTTTAGAGGTCATTGTTTTCACTGTTTCTAAATATTCAGTGTAACTACCCCAATACCACTCAAACTCTCCGTGACCTTTAATATCTAACAGTTGATGGACTGTTTTATCTAAGAAATAACGATCATGGGAGACGACTACGACAACGCCTTTAAAGTCTTCTAAATAGCTTTCTAAAATAGTTAACGTGTCGATATCTAAATCATTCGTCGGCTCGTCTAATAATAAAACGTTGGGTTCTTGAATAAGTAAGCTAAGTAAGTACAAACGACGTTTTTCCCCGCCGGACAATGTATCAATAGTCACCCCATGGCTATGACGATCGAAGTTGAAACGCTCTAGCATTTGCGCAGCACTGGCTGTTGTTCCATCGGGACGTTTAAAGTTATCCGCCACATCGCTTAAATATTCTAAAATACGCTTATCGCCGGGTAAATCTTCATCCAACTGGCGGTAATAAGCAAAACGTACCGTCTGGCCGACTTTATACACTCCATTAGAGACAGGGTAGCGTTCGGCTAAAACGTTTAAAAAGGTTGTCTTTCCAACTCCATTGTCTCCAATAATACCAACACGATCACCTTTAACAAACACGTGAGTTAAATCTTTCACCACTGTTTTACCGCCGATTTCAACAGTCACATCTTCTAACTCCATCACTTGGTTTCCGATGCGTTGTTGAGAAAAGTCCAATTCGATATCTCGATCTTGTTGGTCGCGAGATTGAATGTTTTCTTTTAAAGACTCAAAGCGGTCAATCCGTGCTTGTTGTTTAGTCGTTCTAGCTCTGGCTCCTGTACGCATCCAAGCTAACTCTTGCGTAAATAGACGGTCTTCTTTTTCTTGCATCCGAGCTTGAAGTGCTTCTCGTTCAGCTCGTTGCTCTAAATAATCTTGGTAAGCCCCTTTATAATACGTTAATTTGCCGTGTCTTAATTCAACAATTTGATTAACGACGCGGTCTAAAAAGTAACGATCATGGGTGACGAGTAAAACAGCCCCTGGGTAATTAGATAAATAACGTTCTAGCCATTGAATAGAATCAACGTCTAGGTGGTTTGTCGGCTCATCTAAAATGAGTAAGTCTGAAGAGGCGATGAGCGCTTGGGCGATCCCAACTCGCTTGCGTTGTCCCCCGGAACTTTCGCCTAAGGTTTGATTAAGTTGTGTTAAACCCAGCTGAGAAAGTATTGTTCGAGCTTTAGTTTCTACGTCCCAGCCACCTTTTTCACTCATTTCTTCACTCATACGCATAAAGGATTGTTGAAGCGCTTCATCTTGTGGATTGTCCTCTAGTTGTAGACGAATCGTTTCATAACGTAAAACAAGTTGAACTAAAGGTGCCGGACTATCATAAATCGTTTCTAGAATAGTTTTATCGGGGTCAAAGACAGGATTTTGATCTAAATAACTAATCGTGTAGTCATTCGGTTTTAAAATTTGGCCACTATCATACCCCTCAAGGCCGGCAATAACTTTTAAAAGAGAACTTTTACCGGTTCCGTTGGGTCCAATTAGCCCAATGCGGTCGCCTGTTTTTATGGATAAGTCAACGCCTTCGGCTAATTTTTTGACGCCGTAAGTTTTATATAATTGTTCAATCGCTAATTCTTTCATCAACAAATCCTCCTCTATTGTATCTGTAATAGTATACCAAATTCCCCATAATATAACTATCAAGATTAAGCGACAAATAAAAAAAGGAATGCGCGAAGCACTCCTTTTCTGGCGGATTAGAACAATCCAGTAATATTTCCTTCCACATCGATATCAATGGACTCGGCTGCGGGTTGTTTTGGTAAACCTGGCATCGTCATAATATTTCCAGCGAGGGCGACGATAAAGCCAGCTCCTGCTGAAAGTCTTAACTCGCGAATCGTAACATCAAAGTCAGTCGGTGCGCCGACGCGACCAGCTTGGTCAGTGAATGAATACTGAGTTTTAGCTACACAAATAGGTAAGTTTCCGTAACCTAGCTCTTCTAATTGACGAGCTTGACGTCTTGCAGCAAGTAATAGCTTAGCGTTATTACCACCATAAATGCGGCTAACTAACGTGTCTAATTTTTCTTGAATCGTTGTATCCAAGTCATAAGCGTAACGTACTTCTTCTTGAGGTTGGTTGGCTAATTCGACAACACGTTTTGCTAAGTCGCTAGCTCCTTTTCCGCCTTCGCCCCAAACGTCAGCAACTTCTACAGGGATGCCTTTTTCAGCACATGCTTGTAACACCACATCTAGTTCTTCTTGAGTATCGAAAGTGAATTGGTTAATTCCGACGACGACATTTAAGCCGTATACTTGTCTTAAGTTATCCACATGACGCATCAAGTTTGGTAAACCGTCTTTTACTGCCTGTGGGTTTGGCTCTTTTAGATCTGTCTTTTTCACCCCGCCGTGCATTTTTAATGCGCGAACCGTTGCTACAACAACTACTGCGTCAGGGCGAATGCCAGCCATACGACCTTTAATATCTAAAAACTTCTCAGCACCTAAATCCGCCCCAAATCCTGCTTCAGTAACCGTGTAGTCAGCTAAGTGCATCGCTGTTTTAGTCGCAACAACCGAGTTACATCCGTGAGCAATATTCGCAAAAGGTCCGCCGTGAATTAAAGCTGGTGTTTGTTCTAAAGTTTGAACTAAGTTTGGTTTAATCGCTTCTTTTAATAAGGTTGCTAAAGCACCCGCAGCTTTTAAATCACCGGCTGTAATAGGTTGTTTATCGAAGTTATATGCAACAACCATTGATGATAGTCGTTCTTTTAAGTCTTTTAAATCTTCAGCTAAACATAACACCGCCATAATTTCAGAAGCAACGGTAATGTCATAGCCGTCTTCACGCGGCACACCGTTAGTGGCTCCTCCTAATCCGTCCACAATTTGACGAAGCTGACGGTCGTTCATATCAACCACACGTTTCCAAGAAATCGAACGGGTATCGATATTTAAAGCATTGCCGTGGTGGATATGGTTGTCGATCATGGCTGCTAATAAGTTATTCGCTGCACCAATCGCGTGTAAGTCTCCGGTAAAGTGTAAGTTAATGTCTTCCATAGGAATAACTTGTGCATACCCTCCGCCGGCTGCGCCACCCTTCATCCCAAAAACAGGACCTAAGGAAGGTTCTCTTAAAGCAAGCATCGCTTTTTCGCCGATATAACTTAAACCATCTGCTAACCCAACAGACATTGTCGTTTTTCCTTCACCAGCCGGAGTTGGTGAAATGGCTGTCACTAAAATCAATTTGCCTTTAGAAGCTGGCTGATCTTGCAAAGCACGTACATCAATTTTAGCTTTGTAAGAGCCATATAAATCTAAGGCATCTTCTGGAACCCCAGCTTTTTGAGCAATTTCGTTAATGGGTTTGGGAGTTACTTGTTGAGCAATTTCAATATCTGTTAAATGAGTCATTCAATCTCTCCTTAAATTATTGATTCTAATGTTAATAAATATTCTTTACGCTGAACCCCAGCACTAAAGCCGCCTAATGTTCCATTTAAAGGTAATATGCGGTGGCAAGGTTGTAAAATCAATATGGGATTCTTTCCTATCGCACTTCCAACGGCTTGATACGCTTTAGGCCGACCGACTTGTTGAGCTATTTGCTTGTAAGATGATCTTTGACCGTACTCAACGTGAGTTAAAGCATGCCAAACTTGGCGTTGAAAGTCTGTTCCTACTCCTTTTAGAGGAATAGAAAAGCGTTGTCTTTTTTGTTGGAAATAGTCATCTAATTGGCGTTGTAACGTCAAAAATAAAGGCGTTGTTTGTTGCCGAATCTCACCTTGGTATCTTTGAAGCTTTTGAATGTACAGTGCGTCCTCACTATATTCTACCGGTTGTAAGTAGTAAAGATGAGTGTGACTCGCTACTGCGTATAGTGCTCCAATAGGTGAATTAAACGTCTCATAATAAAGACGATCCATCTTGCCACCTCCTACGGCTTCATTATATCAAATTTCATTAAAAAATATAGAAAAACCCCCACCAAAAATGAGTGGAGGCTAACCATAAAATTGTTCACTTTGTCTAAACTTCAAATAATTCACGGGCTTCTTCAATGGATTCGTCTAAGTTTAGCACTTTATAATTTGTAATGTGCGGGTTGTTTTCTAAATAGGTCTCAACGTGGTCACGTCGATTAAAAAAGTGGATAAAAGGACAACAATCTACGTTGCAATTCGTTGTACAGGACACTTCTTTATATAAAACAAAAAGATCATCCGCAGCATGGTTTGTAATCTGACCATTTTCCATTTCGATCGTGATCGGCTCTTGAGTAAGTTGGTCTTCACTCACAATTTTAATGGGACGATGAACGGTAAAGTGAATCCCTAGCGCATCAATAGCACACATCGCATAGACGGGTTGTGTTTTCTCATCGACATAGACTTGTTTATTTGTTTTTACGGTAGAAATAGGATAAATAGAGATAATATCTTCCTTATCATCTAGTACAATGACTTCTTTTTCCACGAGGGGTTGATAAGCTTCTTTCATATGAACTGGCGCTTCAGGGTGATTGATAATCGCTTCAATAATTTCTTGACGCAACTCAATTTCTTCTTTTGTTAAATGATCTGTAAAATTCATTCTATAGCCTCCTGTCACTTACTTTATTAAACTAAATTATATCGCAAAAGCTGCTTCATAAAATGATAAGTTAATAAAGGTTTTCTAGGATAATTTTCAATAACTTCTCACGAAATCCTTTAAAATAAAAACTCCTCAAACCTTTCATAAGGTTTAAGGAGCATCATCTTAAGCTATCGTGGCTTGTCTAAACTGTGAATAATACAATTTAGCGTAGTGTCCGTCGAGTTCTAATAACTCTTCATGGGAACCTGTTTCTTTAATGCCTTCTTCAGTGACGACAACAATACGATCCGCATGTTGAATAGTCGCTAGACGGTGAGCAATAATTAATGTGGTCCGTCCGGTAGCTAATTCATCAAAAGATTGTTGAATTTGCATTTCCGTTTCGGAATCGAGGGCACTAGTGGCTTCGTCTAAAATTAAAATACTTGGATTTTTCAAAAAGATTCGCGCAATGGATAGACGTTGTTGTTGACCTCCGGATAAACGAACCCCCCGCTCACCAATTTCAGTGTCTAGCCCGTCAGGCATTTGACGCACTACTTCTTCCAATCTTGCTGCTTTAACAGCTTGCCAAATTTCTTCTTCCGTAGCATCCAATTTACCGTAAGCGATATTATCTCTTAAAGTACCTGCAAATAAGAAAACGTCTTGTTGTACAATTCCGATTTGGCTTCTTAATGATTGTTGGGTGAATGATTGGATATTGATACCGTCAATCGTAATTTCACCTTCATCAATTTCATAAAAGCGTGGTAGTAAGTTAACTAAAGTCGTCTTACCCGCTCCAGAAGGTCCTACAAAGGCAATAGTTTCTCCTGCGCGAATCGATAAATTAATCTTTTCTAAAACAGGATGCTCGCTGTCGTAACTAAAGCTGACGTCTTTGTATTCAATATCGCCTTTTAACCCAGTCGCTTCAACCGCATCCGGCGCATCGACAATTTTAGGCTGTCGAGCGAGTTCTTCTTTAAAACGTCTAAAGCCAGCCCAACCTCTTGGGTATTGCTCGATCATGACGTTCATTTTTTCAATGGGACGAATTAAAACGTTGGCTAATACAATAAATCCAGCTAATTCACCAATCGTCATCTGATCTGTAATCGTAAAATAAGACCCTACAAAAAAGGTATAAATATTAATAATACGAACCATTAAGTAGTTTACTGACGAGCTCGTTCCAATCGTTGTATAAAATTTGATTTTATCCCGTCGGTATTGCTGGATCAACGATTCAAAGCGTTCTTTTTCATACTCTTCGTTGGAAAAAGCTTTAACAACACGAATACCCGCTAAAGAGTTCATCAACTCTGCGTTAAAATGACCTAGGTTTTTGTACACTTGACGATTAATTTGAATCATTCGACGGTTAAAGTAAGCCATAATTAGCGCTAATAAAGGAACAATTAAAACTGTGCCGACTGCTAGAGTGACATTCACTCGTAACATTAGGAAAAAAGCGGCCACTATAGTCATTACCGTAATAAACATATCTTCTGGCCCATGGTGAGCAAATTCACTGACTTCGAATAAGTCACTAGTTAATCGGCTCATCAATTCTCCTGTTTTCTTTTCATCGTAATACTCAAACGAATGGGTTTGGAAATGCTCAAATAATTCACGACGTATATCAGTTTCAATGTTTACTCCCAAAGTGTGCCCGAAACGAACAACGATGTAGTTTAAAGCAGTACTCAATAAATAAAGAGCAATTAAACCAATCGTGATCCAAGCAATTAAGCGAAAATTTTTCGTCGGTAATACATTATCAATGACCGATCTAACAGCTATCGGGAAAAACAACTCTAAAACGCCGAGTAAAAAAGCACTCCCAAAGTCTAAAATAAATAACTTTTTATATGGCTTATAATAACTAAAAAAATCTCGTAACATATAGACCTCCTCTAATCACTAAGTATATCATATCTTACTTTGCTAAAAATTTAAAATAAGTAGTATAGATCCATTATAATGTAAGGGCTTTATTTAGCTATACTCGGGAATATTTTGTATAATTTATGTAGTAAGGTTATAAGGAGGAGATAACGAATGTATCAACGTATTAAGTCTTTAAGAAAGAAAACCCAACGTTCTGTTGGGAGTGTTGCAAGCGCATTACAGTTATCCAATGATGATTACCTTGCTTTAGAACGAGGTGTTCGTCAACTTTTGACCCCTGAATTAATTGCTTTAAGCCGTTTATATTCTGTGTCAACGGATTATATTATTAACTTAACCGATGAAATGACACCTTACACAATGAACTAAAACAACCCTCCCAACTGGTCTCAGTTAGGAGGGTCTTTTCATCTCATGGACTAGTCATCATCGTCCATTTCTAAAATACTCATAAAGGCTTCTTGAGGAACTTCAACGCTTCCTACAGCTTTCATTCGTTTTTTACCTTCTTTTTGTTTTTCTAGTAACTTCATACGACGAGTCACATCCCCACCGTATAATTTAGCCGTTACATCTTTACGGAAAGCACGAATGGTTGAGCGAGCAATAATTTTATTTCCAATGGCTGCTTGAACTGGTACTTCAAACATTTGACGTGGAATAAGATCTCTTAATTTCTCCACTAACTTACGTCCTCTATGATATGCAAAATCTCTGTGGACAATACTACTAAAGGCATCAATCACTTCACCATTTAGTAAAATGTCTAACTTAACTAAGTTTGATGACTTGTAACCAATGATTTCATAATCTAAAGAAGCATAGCCACGAGTATTTGATTTTAATGTGTCAAAGAAATCATAAATAATTTCAGAAAGAGGTAATTCATAAATCACATTCACGCGGTTCTCATCTAAGTAGTCCATTGTTTGGAAGTTACCTCGTTTCTTTTGAGCTAACTCCATTACCGGACCTACATACTCATTAGGTACCATAATTGAAGCTTTAACGTATGGTTCATAGATTTCGCTAATTTCAGTTGGATCAGGTATTGCTGATGGGTTATCGACTACTACGCGTTCACCATCAGTTTTTAATACTTCATAAATAACCGACGGCGCAGTCATAATTAAGTCGATATTAAACTCACGTTCTAAACGCTCTTGGATAACATCCATATGTAATAAACCTAAAAATCCAGTACGATAACCAAATCCTAAAGCTTGGGATGTTTCTGGTTCAAAGTGAAGGGATGCATCGTTTAACTGCAAACGCTCCAGTGCGTCTCTTAATGCGTTGTAGTCGTTTGAATCCACGGGATAAAGCCCCGCAAACACCATTGGGTTTAACTCTCGGTACCCTTCTAAAGGCTCTGCCGCCGGGCGGTCTGCTAAAGTAATCGTATCCCCCACCCGGGTGTCTTGAATAGTCTTAATACTTGCGGCAATATACCCAACATCTCCAACCATTAAGTAATCACGCTTGACCTCTCCTGGTGAGAAGACGCCTAATTCAGTCACTTCGAATTCTTTTCCGTTACTCATTAGTTGGATCGTATCGCCTACTTGCACCACTCCATTAATGATTCGCACACTTAAAATAACTCCGCGGTAAGAATCATAAGTCGAGTCGAAAATTAACGCTTGTAGAGGTTCTTCGACGTCCCCTAAAGGAGCCGGCACTTTTTCAACGATTTGTTCTAAAATCTCTTCAATCCCAATGCCTTCTTTAGCGCTAGCTAAAACAGCTTCCGATGCGTCTAGGCCAATAACTTCTTCAATTTCATGTTTAGCCATTTCAGGATCGGCTGCAGGTAAGTCAATTTTGTTAACAACCGGTAAAATCTCTAAGTCGTTATCTAGGGCTAAATAAACGTTCGCAAGGGTTTGAGCTTCAATACCTTGAGCCGCATCGACTACTAAAAGTGCCCCCTCACACGCTGCTAGAGAACGGGATACTTCATAGGTAAAGTCTACGTGCCCTGGGGTGTCAATTAAGTGAAGAATATAATCTTCTCCGTCTTTTGCTTTGTAGTTGACTTCAACTGCGTTTAATTTAATTGTAATTCCACGCTCACGCTCTAAATCCATTGAATCGAGCAAGCGGTCTTTCATCTCGCGATCCGCAACCGTTTGAGTTTGCTGTAAGATACGGTCTGCGAGCGTTGATTTTCCGTGGTCAATATGAGCAATAATCGAAAAGTTACGAATCTTTTCTTGACGTTTTCTCATTTCATCAAAATTCATATATATATTTCCTCCATTAGCAGTCTAAAAAAGACTGAATCACTTCTCATCTATCATATCATTTTTCACGGTTTTTGGATAGTTGCCGATGGAAAAACTGTTGCCTATTGATTATAATTTTAAATTTTCTCTTTGGGTTTACATAATAATTTTAGGGTATAAAAAAAACAACCAACTCGAAAGTTAGTTGTTATTTAACCGTTATTGATCTTTTAAAGCTTCTTTAGCCAGTAAAAAGCACCCAATGGTTGCCTGGTCGTCTCCTAAACCAGGTAAAACTACGTACTCTTCTAAGTTAGGTAACGGAATGTAGTCATTACAAATTGCTTCAAGTTCTTTACGAACTTTATCAATTAAATGATCTTGTTTCATGACGCCCCCACCTAATACAATGACTTCCGGCGTTAAAATTAACGTATAGTTCCATAGCGCTTGAGCTAAGTAATAGGCTTCAAACTCCCAAATTGAATGATCTTCGTCAATAGTTTTAGCTGAACGATCGTAACGTTGTTCAATCGCGTATCCACTTGCTAATCCTTCTAAACAACTGCCATGACTTGGACAAATACCATTTTGTTCGTCATTTGGATGCATTTTCACCATAATGTGTCCCATTTCCGGATGAGTTTTGCCTTGGAATAACTCGCCATTACGGACAAATCCGCCTCCGACTCCCGTTCCAATGGTTAAATAAAGACAACTTTCTTTGCCTTTACCGGCTCCTTGATAATATTCACCATAGGCTGCCGCATTCACATCCGTTGTCCATGCTACGGGAACGTTGTAGCGTTTTTTAACTGTTCCTAAAAAGTCAAAATTGCGCCACAATAGTTTTGGCGTATTGGTTATATAGCCATAAGTAGCACACTTTGGATCAACATCGATTGGACCAAAGGATCCAATTCCAATCGCACTAAGATCATATTGATCAAAAAATGAAAAGACGTGCTTCATTGTTTCTTCTGGACTTGTAGTTGGAAAAGAAACTCTTTCTAAAATATTTAAATTATCGTCCGCGACAGCACAAACAAACTTTGTCCCGCCTGCTTCAATTGAACCGTAATACATACATCATGCTCCTTTTAATTTTTATTTTCGATTAAATAACTCGTTTGAATAATTTAAGCTCGCTTCAATCGCTACTGAAGCTGCACCTTTTAAGACATAATCATCTTGAGGTTGGGTATAAACAACTCGTGTACTATTAGCTATACTTGGAATGATGCGCTCTTTAATCATTGCTTCAAGACGAGGTTGGATAAACTTATGTCCTTTTAACATCTCGCCACCTAAAACTAGTAGACTTGGATTATAAGCGCTGATAATAACAGTGGCACCGACACACAAAGCCTCCACTGTTTCATCAACTACTTCACGGCATACATCGTCTGTTTCATAATGGTCAAAAATAGCTGACATGGTTACTTGAGGTAAGTCTTTTAAAACAGTCGGCGTTGTTTTAGCTTTTTCTTTCGCTTGTTTGAGAAAAGAAACGGTTGAACAGTAAGTTTCTAAACAACCTACATTTCCACAAGGACATGGAGGTCCCGTAAAATTAATGGTCGTATGACCAATTTCAGCAGCTGTTCCAAGATTTCCTAAAACAAAAGAGCCACGGTCAATGACACCACATCCTATCCCTTGATCAAGGTAATAAAAAGCTAATGTTTCATTTTCCGCTTGATTTAAATAGTTCTCTTTACAAGCTAAAGCCGCCGCATTCGCATCATGACTGATGACGACTGGTTTTGATAAAGTATTTTCGAAATAGTCGCGTAAAAATACTTTTTCAAAGCCACCTACTTCTGTCATCAATTCAATTTTTCCTTCTTGTAAATTGTAAGGACCTGGAACCGCAAAGCCGATATAAATAATTTGCGGTATTTCATCGATTAGTCGATTAAGCCGTAAACTAATTTCTTCAAGACGTTCATGAGCCGATAAATTAGAATCAAACGGATAAGTTCGTTGATCCATCAACTGATGATCTAAACGATACCAACCGATCGAGTAATCGTATCTTGATAGCTTTACGCCAATAACTTGGTAGTTTTCGACATCTACTCGCAATCCGATACTCGGTGCGCCGACACTTCCTTTTACAACTTTACTTTCAAAAACAACTTGTTGATCGATCAAGTCTTTCATAATTTTAGTAATGGCTGCTTGGGTTAGTCCTGTTTGTTGGCTTAATTCGCGCCGTGTTATATCTGGGTGATTCAAAATCATTTTTAAAATAAGGACGCGATTTGTATTATATTGATTGCGACTATTTTCTCCTCTTTTAGAACTGATAACTGTCACCCTTCCTATTAATTAACTGAGTTAATTTATTAACTATTGTTATTGTAAGGGGTTTCCATATCGATGTCAACTGTTTACATAAAAAAAGACCAAGATAAGGAGTTCTTATCTTGGCACAAATATTAATTATCGTGATCTGTAAAGATGTCTTTAACTTTATCGAAAAAGCCACCTTCAGTTTTAACCGACTGACCCGATTCACCGGCTAATTGTTTAAAGAGATCTTTTTCTTTTTCGGATAATTTAGTTGGTGTGACCACTCTAACGGTTATGTGTTGATCACCTTGTTGGTTGGAGTTAAGACTTTTAGCTCCTTTACCACGTAATCTTAATGTCGTACCTGTTTGTGTTCCAGCTGGGACTTTCATTTTCACTTTGCCGTGAACTGTTGGCACTTCTACTTGATCCCCTAAGGCAGCTTGGACGAAGCTAATCGGTAACTCATAGTAAATTTCTGTTCCTTCGCGGCGGAATTCTTTACTATCTGCCACTTGGAAGACAACAAATAAATCTCCGTAAGGACCGCCGTTTGTTCCAGCTTCACCCTGTCCACTTAGACGCATTTGTTGGCCGTCTTCTACGCCAGCAGGTACTGTGACTTTCACTGAATGTTGTTTTGAAACAATACCGTCTCCATGACACTCTGGACATTTATCGACAATTTCTTTACCTGTTCCGTGACATGTCGGACAGACACCTTGAGTCATCACACGACCAAAAGGTGTGTTACGTTCAACTTGGGTTACCCCTGAGCCATGACAAGTGCGACATGTAACCGGTTCTGTACCAGGTTTAGCACCTGAACCATGACAAGTATCACACGTTTCATTACGACGGTAAGTAATGGTTTTTTCAACGCCGAAAATCGCTTCTTCAAAGGTTAATTGAATGCGGTATTGTAAATCATTGCCTCGAGTCGGTGCATTTGGATCACGGCGTCCTGCTCCAGCACCACCGAAGAAGGATTCAAAGATGTCTTCAAACCCACCAAAGCCACCGCCAAAGTCTGCTCCACTAAAGCCACCAAAACCGCCACCACCAAAGCCACCTGCACCAAAGTTTGGATCCGTTGAAGCGTGACCATATTGGTCATAGGCAGCTCGTTTTTGTTCGTCACTTAAGACTTCATAAGCTTGAGTGACTTCTTTAAACTTTTCATCGGCGTCGGGTTCTTTATTAATATCTGGGTGATACTTTTTGGATAATTTACGGTATGCTCGTTTGATCTCTTGATCACTAGCGTCTCTTGAGACGCCTAGCACGTCATATAAATCGCGTTTGTTTTCCATTCCCTAGACTCTACCTCCTTTGAATAATGTAGAGAAAGCCAAGAGAATAAATCTCTTGGCTATTCTCAGACTAATCTGTTTAAAACTTTAAATCTTATTTGTCGTCTTCTACTTCTTCAAAGTCAGCATCGACAACGCCATCATCATTTCCTTGTGCTTGACCTGCGGCACCATCTTGGGCTGCTTGTTGTTCTTGTGCTACTTGTTCGTATAATTTAACAGATAAGTTTTGAACGATTTCATTTAAAGCGTCACGTTTTTCTTTCATTGCATCTAAGTCATCTGCTTCAACAGCTTCTTTCAATGCATCGCGTGCTTCTTCGGCTTGTTTTTTGTCTTCTTCAGAAACTTTATCGCCTAATTCGTCTAATGTTTTATCTGTAGTGAAGATTAATTGATCCACTTCGTTACGTAAATCTGCTTCTTCACGGCGAGCTTTATCTGCTTCAGCGTTAGCTTCAGCTTCTTTAACCATACGATCAATTTCTTCGTCTGTTAAGCTTGATGAAGATTTAATTGTAATCGTTTGTTCTTTGTTTGTACCTAAATCTTTAGCCGATACGTTAACAATACCGTTTTTGTCGATGTCGAAGGTTACTTCGATTTGTGGTACACCACGTGGTGCTGGTGGAATATCAGTTAATTGGAAGCGTCCTAATGTTTTGTTGTCCGCTGCCATTTCACGTTCACCTTGTAAAACGTGGACATCTACGGCTGGTTGGTTATCTGCTGCGGTAGAGAAAATTTGTGATTTAGATGTTGGAATGGTTGTGTTACGGTCGATTAATTTCGTAAAGATTCCACCCATTGTTTCAATACCTAATGATAATGGAGTAACGTCTAGTAAGACAATATCTTTAACGTCTCCTGAGATAACTCCACCTTGAATAGCAGCACCCATCGCAACCACTTCGTCTGGGTTCACTGAACGGTTTGGTTCTTTACCTGTTTCTTTCTTAACTGCTTCAACAACGGCTGGAATACGAGTTGAACCACCGACTAAGATGACTTCATCTAATTCGCTTGCTGAAAGACCTGCATCTTTTAATGCTTGACGAACAGGTTCTTTAGTTCTCTCAACTAAGTCGTGAGTTAATTCATCGAATTTAGCACGAGTTAATGTAATTTCCATATGTAATGGACCTGCGTCTGAAGCAGTAATGAATGGCAAGCTAATTTGAGTTGATGAAATACCTGATAAGTCTTTTTTCGCTTTTTCAGCAGCATCTTTCAAACGTTGTAACGCCATTTTGTCGTTACTTAAGTCGATACCATTTTCTTTTTTGAACTCTTCAACTAAGTAGTCGATAATTTTTTGGTCGAAGTCGTCTCCACCTAATTCGTTATCTCCTGCTGTAGATAGTACATCAAACACACCGTCACCTAATTCAAGGATTGATACGTCAAATGTACCCCCACCTAAGTCAAAGACTAAAATACGTTCTTCTTCTTCAGTTTTGTCTAAGCCATAAGCTAATGCAGCTGCGGTAGGTTCGTTAACAATACGTTCAACTTCTAAACCAGCAATTTTACCTGCATCAGTTGTTGCTTGACGTTGTGCGTCATTAAAGTAAGCAGGTACTGTAATAACTGCTTTAGTTACTTTCTCACCTAAGTAGTCTTCAGCGTAGCTTTTTAAGTGTTGTAAAACCATTGCTGAAATTTCTTGTGGTGTATAAGTTTTCCCGTCAACTTCTACTTTATGGTTAGTGTCTCCCATATAACGTTTAATTGAGCTAACAGTATTTGGGTTTGTTACTGCTTGACGTTTAGCAACTTCCCCAACTTGGATTTCACCGTCTTTAAAAGCAACAACAGATGGTGTTGTACGGTTACCTTCTGGGTTAGCAATAATTTTCGCTTCTCCACCTTCTAAAACAGAAACAGCAGAGTTTGTAGTACCTAAGTCAATACCAATAATTTTAGCCATAATAAACATTCTCCTTTACTGATAAATGATTGTAAATGCGTGTCTTTTATTATTGAGCAACGATAACCATCGCTGGTCTTATAACACGGTCTTCAAGTAAATATCCTTTTTGTAATACGTTAACAACGATGTCTGATTCTTGATCTTCTTCTTTAGTCACTGTGCTGACCGCTTGGTGGTAGTTTGGATCAAAAGCTTCACCTACTGGGTCAATAACAGTAATGTTTTCGTTGTTAAATGCGTTAATGAATTGATCATATGCCATTTGAACGCCTTTTTTAACAGCTTCAGCTTCTTCAGTTTCTACTTCTAAAGCTAAGGCTCGCTCTAAGTTGTCGATGGTTTCAAGTAACGCACCGGCTAATTTTTGCGAGCGATACTTGGCTGCGTCTTGACGTTCTTTAGCATTTCTTCGTTGAATATTTTGTATTTCTGCTTGCAAACGCAAGATTTGATCTTCTAAGTTATTATTTTTTTCTTCAAGTTCTTGAATACGCTCTTCGTCTTTAGAAAGTTCGCCTTCAGACGAGTCATCGTTTTTGGTTGTTTCTTTTATTTCTTCCTCTTCTTGATGAGTGGCTTCATCTTGAAGTTCTTCTTGATTGTTTAATTCTTCTTTTGCCAATCAATACTCCTCCTATTCTACAACTCAACTCTTGGATAGTTGAGTGACTAATTGATTCATTAAATAGATAATACGATGGTATGACATATGATGTGGTCCTAGTAGACCAATAGTCATCGTGTTTTGTTGTGAGTCGGTATAAGTTCCTTTAATTAAGGAAAGTTTGTTGAGATGTTCAACGCCAAAGTCATAGCCAAAGATGACCTCAACAGATCCTCTTTGCGGTTTGGCCAGTAGTTGATCCATCTCCTGGGACTCATCAATAAAATTAAGTAAATCCTTCAATGAAAGCTTATTATCTCTAATCACTGATGAATCAAGTAAATTATATTTACCAACGACTAAATAACGTTGTCCTTTCGCTTGATTTAATGCACTTGTTATTAAAGGTAAAGAATCAAATTGTTTACCAAAATGACGTTGCATTAATAAAGGAATGGTAATCTTCATTCGTCGCTTAGCTTCATCTAAGGATAAACCTTTAAGTTCATCATGAAGCAATTGACTCATTTGTTTAACTTGATCAGTGGTTAACCTTTCATCTAAATCGAATAAGTGATTCACCACATGTCCTTGGTCTGTTAATAACACACCAATAATTTGAGCATCATTTAAATAAACAAAACGAAACTCTTTAATAGTGACCATCATGTCAGTATTATCATGGACAAAAGCGGTATAACCTGTCATGGAAACTAATATGTCAGCCGCTGTTTGAGCTAATTGGACTGGGTCGAGATGTTTCTTACTAAGTAACTCTTGAATCATTCCGTTAATTTGTGATTCATCGAATGAATTGATGATTTCCAATTGTTCATAGTTGGGAATGAGTTGATTAACATAGTAATGATAACCCGCTTTCGAAGGAATTCGCCCACTGGATGTGTGAGCTTTAATGAGTAAACCTTCGTGTTCCAAAGCTTTCATATCGTTTCGGATTGTGGCGGGACTAACTGTTAATACACTATGTCTTAATAATGTATTGGACCCCACCGGTTCTTTTTGTTCGCCGTAAAGTTGAACGATTAAACTTAAAATTTGTTGTTGTCTGGGGGTTAGCATAGCCCACCTCCTTACGTTAGCACTTGAACACTTCCTCTGCTAACCTGTCTCTATAATACATCCTTAGTCAGACTTTGTCAAGGGTTTTTTCGAAAAAATTAGCACTTTATTTAAAAGAGTGCTAACGACCCCTCAAACCCTTGAGATATAAAGGTTTTTGTCCAAAATAAAAAGCCTACTTTCGTTAAAAAGTACGCTTTAAAGTTAATTTTTTTTTAAATATTGTCGGGTTGCTAAGGCATCTTCATCCAGTTGTTTAATGAGACCTTCCATGCCATCAAACTTGACCTCTCCTCTTAAATAATGAAGCCAACGAATGTGCACTTGCTCGCCATAAATCATATCGTCGAAATCTAAAATATAAACTTCGCAAGTTAATCCGGTTTCATTATCAAAGGTAATGTTGTAACCAATGGAGGCCGTTCCTTTATACCACTGATCTTTCACTTTAATTTCAACCACATACACGCCAATACCCGGTAGCAGCTCAATATCTTTTGTATCAATATTCGCTGTCGGATAGCCCATTTGACGGCCCCGTTTTAAACCATGAACTACGACACCGTCGGTTTGATAGGGATAGCCTAACAATTCATTGGCTTTTTCAATTTGGCCTGTACTTAAATATTCGCGAATACGAGTGGAGCTAATTTTAGTATGATGAAAGGACTGTTGAGGAACACTAACGACTTCAAAACGTCCTTTAGCATGTTCCTTTAACGTTTCCATATTCGTTTGTCCTTTAGGACCATACGTATAGTCAAAACCAGCCACCACGACTTTAGCATTGAGTCCGACCATATAATCATCAACAAAAGTTTGAGGAAGTTGAGTCCCAAAATCATAAGTAAAATGAATTAAATATAAAATATCCACACCTAAAGCTTCTAATAATTCTTTTTTACGCTCGACGGTAGTTAAATAACGCATTTCTTGTTCGTCCATCGGTGAAAAGACAATTTTAGGATGTTGATTAAAGGTCATAACGGCTAAAGGTAGCCCTTTTTCTTCAGCAATTTTCTTAGCTGTTTTAATCACTTGTTGGTGGCCTAAATGAACGCCGTCAAAAAAACCGAGTGCTAAAACAATCGGTTCTTGAACAATTTCTGTCGGTTGATAGGGATGATGTAATTGAATGACTTGCATATAAAAACTCTTTCTAAAAATTATTGAATAGTTCGGTAATGGTTAAATAATTTATCGGGTTTAATCATTGAAGGTTTCGTCGGGTGTTTATCATAAATGGCGATTAAATGATCTTCATAAAATAAAGTAATCTTTTCCTTTAAAGGAAATCCGAAATAGTCTTCTGGAAGCACTTTACCGTGATTGACGTCGCGATACATCTCGTCAGTTAAATCCAGACGTTTAAATTCGCTGACACCGGCTTCAATTGGATGAATGATTGATTCGATCGTTTTATTTTCAACGTGATTTTTGATGTCTTCTAATGTATAGGCATCGTTTTGATTAAAGCCTCCGGTAGCGAGTCGCACTAATTTTGACATATGGGCTGGATAGCCTAATTTCTCTCCTAAATCGACCGCTAATGTTCGAACGTAAGTGCCCTTACCGCACTGAACGTCAAAGGACCACTGTTGAGTTTCTTGTTGCTCGTTAAAAACCGGATCAGTGATTCGTTTAAAAGACATAATGTCTACATATCGCACAGGACGTTCAACTTCAATACCTTCTCTAGCATATTCATAAAGTCGTCGTCCTTTGACTTTAACAGCTGAATAATACGGAGGTATTTGTTTGATGCGTCCTTCCATACTTTCCATCGCTTGATCAATCGCGTCCCCGGAAACAGGTGCTCCAACTGCTTTTTGTTCAACCATTGCTCCATGGGCATCTTCTGTTTCAGTAGAATAACCAAGGGTAATTTCACCCTCATATTCTTTTGTGCCGTCCATTAAGTACTCGACTAATTTGGTCCCTTCGCCAAGACAAATGACTAACACACCTTCAACTTGAGGGTCTAATGTACCTGTGTGACCAACTTTTTTCATGCCAAGTAATTTACGTAAACGAAACACCACATCGTGACTGGTCATGCCTGCTTCTTTCCATACTGCTAAAACACCGTGATACATTATTCTACCCCCAACTCTTTTTATAACATGTCCATCATAATTGATTTATCCTATTAAAGTCAACGCTTTAAGACTTATCTTAAAACACTAATAAACCAATCAACCCCGTCATCAGCATAATATAAATAGGGTTCACTTCTTTAAAATGTAATAAAATAAGGGTTCCAATAAAAATAAATACAGCAGGAATATTTAGCGTATTTAAATCGATTGACCCGTGGGCTCCGAAAAAGGCTGTCAAAACAATGGTAATCGCTGCTGAAGTAATGAGGGTCAGTACAGCAGGTCTTAACCCTCTAAAGACTCCTTCCATTATTGGCGAGGAACGGTAACGCACATAGACTGATGCAAGAAGTAAGACAACAATAAAAGATGGCAATACGTTACCAATGGTTGCTACTACGGCTCCTTTAAAGCCTGCCATTTGCATGCCGACAAAAGTTGCAGCGTTTAGCGCAATGGGTCCAGGAGTCGATTCAGAAATAGTAATTAAATCAACAAATTGAGTTTGAGTGATCCACCCTTGTTGTTTAACGACTAACTCTTCAATTAAAGGCATGGCAGCGTAGCCACCTCCAAAGGAAAATAAACCAATTTGAATAAATACCCAAAAGAGTTGTAAATAAATCATTGTGTCTCACCTCTTTGTTGCTTCAATTGATAAAGGGTTAATCCAGCACCTAATCCTGCTGCTATTAATAACATCAAGATAATGTTGAGTTTAAAGATAAAGGTCGCTATTAAAGTAAAGACTAAAATGATTAATGAAATCGAATTTTTAGATCGAATCAAGTCTTTAGCCATTTTAATAACGACGGAGATGATAACGGCTGCCACTCCTGCTTGCATTCCTGTTAAGACCGCTGAAACCGTATGGGAGTCTCTAAAGAAGGAATAAAAGATTGAAATTAGTGACATAATAAGTAAAGGTGGCAGTGCTGTACCAATGGTAGCAACCAAAGCTCCTAATAATCCAGCTAAGCGGTAACCAATCACGCTAGCGGCGTTAATGGCTATCGAACCGGGGGCTGATTGGGCAATCGCTATTAAATATAAAATTTCTTTTTCTTCTATCCAATCTAATTCTTTAACGAATCGATTTTGAAATAAAGGAACAATAACAAATCCACCGCCGACGGTAAACGCGGAAATAATAAAAGTCGAACTAAATAAGGTCCAATAAAATTTCCTTCTAGACATATTAAACTCCTTTTTATACCTGTTCTTATGGTTCTATACTAACATAAAGAACAAAAAGAAAACGGTCCACTGTTTAAAAACAGCCGACCGCAAAGTATTATAAATTAAGAAGTAAATCGCCAATCCAAGCAGACACAAAAAAGGTTCCCGCAATCACAAAAATCGATACAATAATTCCTTTGGCACCCACTTTTAAAAAAGGCTCCCAATCTTTTGCGATAACAACCCCTGCATAAGATAAAATAGGCGTACATAAAGCCATAATAGATACTTTATCAACGGAGTCAATGACCCATCCACTAATCGGCGAGATAGGACTGGCGATTAAAATGGCTAAAAGAGAAATCCATAAAATAGCTGAAATCTTTTCGCTAGGAATTAAATAAGATAAAGCGTAACCGACGAGGCTGACACCCATTAAAATTAAAAAGCCAGGCAACGACTCAACCAATCCAATTTGGTAGCCGACAAAGTTAGCAACCATTGATAATAGCCCGCTAATCAGTAAAGCAAGCAATAAATCAGGAAAAATTGTTTTAAATTTATTCATTATGATCCTCCTTTTTATTTTGGTTAAACATCGGACTTAACCAGCGGTACAACCGTTCTGTAATAGGTAATCCTAAAAAGATTCCTAAAGGTAAAGCGATGACACTGGAAATTAAGTTACTTAACCCAGCATAGGCCGTTAGTTGATCCGTATATTCAGGATACATTTCAATTAAAGACGCGAGTCCAGCAGACATCATTGAAGCACTCCCCGCTCCAGCCCCCATCGCAGCAGCTTGAGGACTGACTAACCCTAAAGTTGTTCCGATCGAAGCCAGTAAGCCAATTACAATAGGACCTAAAAGGGTTCCAACGATATAAACAGTCATGACCCCTCTAAACTCTGCAGAGGTTGCTCCGTAAGTTTCTTGAATTAACCCCACGTTTGCTTCACGACTTAACGCGTGACTCATCCCAATACTTTCTCGTTTTAATCCTAGAAGTAAGGCGATCGGCAAGGCAAAGAAAATCGTTCCAATATTTCCAAAGTTTTGTAAGACTAACGCAACGCCTGCTTGTCTAATTTCTTCTAATTGAGAACCACTGGAAACGCCTAATTTCGCCATTAAAAGTGCTAAAGCAATTCCCATCATATAGTTAGCTTGTTTGACGTTTTTCTCCGTCGTTAAATTAAAAGAAGGAATGAGGAAAATAATTAAAGACAGTAACATCGCCCAAATTAAGGGTGCTAGAACCACTGTAATTTGTCCAATGGTTAAACTAACCGCCCCAATTAATTCAGCAACAACCGTTGTTACTAACACAATTAAAAGGAGCATTCCATTACGTGATTGCTGATTCATAGGTCCTACCTTTCATTTAAATAGTCAAACGCAACTTGTACAAAAGAAGCCACACCTTTATAAAAGAGTGTTTCATCCACATCAAACTTTGGATGATGATGACCATGAAAGACACCGTCAACTTCTTGAGGGTTTGTTAAATATAAAAAGGTTCCTGGAACTTCACGTAAATAGTAAGAATAATCTTCCCCACCCATTAACGGCTCGGTTAATTCGATTAAATCTTCACCAAATAACGGCGCTAAAGAGTCCGTTACTTCTTGGGTTACGTTTGTGTCGTTAATAACGGCAGGGTATTTATAGTCATAAGTCACTTCACAGTCTACCCCCATGGCAGCACCAATTCCTCGACTAATTTGTTCTAACTTTTCATGAATTTTACGACGAGTATCGTCATTGAACGTACGAACTGTTCCTTCAATTTCCACTTCATCAGGAATAATGTTTTGGTTAAATCCGCCTTCAATACGAGTAATTGAGACAACACAAGGATCCACTGCTTTAATATTTCGACTTTTAATTGTTTGAATAGCTGTCACTAATTGACCCGCTGCGACAATTGGATCGTGAGAAATTTCCGGATAGGCTCCGTGAGCCCCTTTTCCTTTGACTTTAATATATAAACGGTCCATCGAAGCCATCATTGGGCCATCTTTATAAAGAACGGACCCCTTTGGCATTTCTGCGACTAATTCCCCCATATGAAAACCGATCATTCGGGTTGCTTGAGGATTTAAAAGAGCTCCTTCTTTAACCATCGGCTCAGCTCCTCCAGGATATTCTTCTCCCGGTTGGAAGACTAATTTTACCACGCCACTAAATTGATCAGCGTTTTCTTTTAATACTTTCGCTGCTCCTAAAAGCATAGCGGTGTGACCATCGTGACCACAAGCGTGCATATTTTCATTCGTTGATGAAAAAGAAAGTCCGGTGTCTTCTTTAATAGGTAATCCGTCCATATCAGCACGCATACCTAAAACCCGGTCCGTCTTGCCATCTTTTTGGCCGTAAATATGAGCGACAATTCCATTTCCATTCACATAAGAACTATCATACTCAATGCCTAATTCGTCTAATACTTTCGCAACATATGCAACGGTTTTTGGTAATTCTAATCCTAATTCAGGAATTTGATGTAGATCACGACGCCATTTAATCACATCGTCTTGAACTTGTTGAGCTAGCTTAATACTATTGATCATCTTTTTCATCCTTTTTTCATAAATATTATTATTCCATTATCTCAAAGTCCTACTTATTGTCAATTAGCCACTTTAAACAATCTCGATTGTCAATTTAAGTTAGAAATTTCTACACTATATTATGAGTGATTGAACTTGGTGACATACTTGTGCTAACCACCTTAAACAACTCCCTTCATCAAGCTCCTGGCTGGACAAGAGGAAAAGCGCTAGCGACTCTTGAGGAGTCAGGTGCTTGATGAAACCATATTTCTTAAGTGGTTGGCATAATATCCAGGTGTTTGATCCAAAAGATGGGCCAAGAAAACCTCCAGGGGAGTGTAGTAGTTAAGAGATTTACGTGGAATGATATTTCGCTTGAAGGTTACTTCCTTAAGAAAGTCTTCA
>NZ_FNEL01000001.1 GCF_900100125.1 Dolosicoccus paucivorans
ATGGTGTGTTGTAAAATGAATTGCAACACTCAGTAATTTCTGAAATACAAAAAGACATGAAGATTCGTTATACTTAAATCACCACAAAATAAGCAAAGGAGAATCTTCATGTCCACAAATAATTATAACACAAATCAGAACCGATCATTTACTCATTTAGACTTTAAAGAAAGACAGCTAATAGAAAAATGGTTAAATGAAGATGTTAGTAAAGCAGAGATAGGCAGACGCCTTGGACGTAACCGCTCCACAATCCATAGAGAAATTAATCGGGGCACTGTAGAACAGATCAAGCAGATTAATGGCTATAATAAGAAAGTCTCTGTGTACTACTCAGATTCCGGTCAATCTGTTTATGAAAATAGACGTTTAAAGTGTGTCCGCAAAAAGATTGTTTCTTTCTCGAGCGCTTTCTTCTCTGCGCTGGAGGATGCCTTCACTAAAGGATTGTTTAAAGGTAAACAGCGACTCTACAACATAAAGACATTTATAGCTCTTTATAGAAAAAAGCATCCTGTAGAGAATATACCAACGTTTAAAACCGTCTATTCTTATATACGCCAAGGTCTTTTGTCTATCAAACCACATGACTTGCCTGTCATGTATCGTCTGAAACCAAGAAAAAACCAGCATAGTAACCCTAAGGGCAAAAACAAAAGAATCCTAGGTACCAGTATCACCGATCGTCCAGAGGACGTCTTATCAAGAGAAACATTTGGACACTGGGAAGCTGATCTGGTTAAAGGGAAGAAAACGAAAAATGAACCGGCAATCATTACCTTGGTAGAGAGAAAAACACGCTATGCCATTACTAAGAAAATCAGCGACTATAAAAGTCAAACGGTTAAAAATGCCTTTGAAGAGATTCTAGCAGATAACCCTAACCTATTTGCTTCAATAACTTTTGATAATGGTTCTGAATTCTCCTTAATGTCTGAACTCAATACAGACGTATATTTTTGTCATGCCTACGCATCCTGGGAACGGGGCTCAAACGAAAACTTCAATAAACTATTGAGGGAATTCATCCCTAAAGGAAAATCCATCCATCTTTTTTCAGAAATGGATATCGATCAAGCCACTCAGGCAATCAATAAAAGGATTAGAGAAGTGATAGGACTACGTTCATCAGAAGAGTATTTTCAACAATGTCGTATTTAAAATTTTTCTTCTCCTAGGGGAAGAAGTAAAGAGATTTTAAGTTCATCGAATCATGTAACAGAAAGTGTTGCATTTAACTTTACAACTCAAGAAAAGATATAAATTAAAAATAAATGAAATATTTTATTGACATTCTAATTATTTAACAGTAGAATAAGAATTAAGATTTCTTATGGAGTGATCAAGATGTTCGCATTTAACGCAATTATTATTATTAACATTAATAAGGACTTGTATTAGAGCTTAATAGCTGTAATGGAAGTCCTATTCCGGCGTTAAATGAAATAGGACTTCTAAGAAACTCTATGAGAAGAGCAGATGATTAGACTTCCTATTTCGCTATTGAAGTAGGAAGTCTATTTTTTGTTTAAAGGAGTTTTTATAATGAAGACATTTTCAACACTGAACCGTTTGTTTCAAAAATATTTGCCGGCCTTTGTTTTAGTTACAGCGGTCATTGCTTTAATTAAGCCTGGTCCATTTGTTTGGATAGCAGGTATTGTTCCTTATATGTTGCAGTTTATTATGTTTACGATGGGAATGACAATGAAGCCTAGTGACTTTAGTGAAATTTCTCGTCGACCTTGGCGTGTGTTATTAGTTACTGGTTTGCAATTTACGGTCATGCCATTGACGGCCTACTTGTTATCTATTTTATTCAAATTACCAAGCGAAATTGCTTTAGGTTTAATTTTGGTAGGTTCGGTACCTGGTGGAACTTCTTCTAATATCATGGCTTATTTGGCTAAAGGAGATGTGCCTTTATCTGTTACAGCCACTAGTGTATCAACATTATTATCGCCGTTTATGACTCCTGTTTTGTTATCATTTTACGGAGGGGCTTTTGTTCCCGTAGAGTTTTGGCCAATGTTTCTTTCGATCATCCAAATCGTTTTATTACCTATTATTGGCGGTTTAATTATCAGTCGTTTACTAGGAGCTTATACTGAGAAAATTAAAGATACATTGCCTTCTCTTTCAACATTAGCCGTTTTAGGAGTGTTAGCAGGAACAGTTTCTGTGAACCAAGAGTTATTAGTTTCTACAGGAATTGGTATTTTCTTTGTTGTTGCTCTTCATAATTTATCGGGCTATTTATTTGGCTATATCGTTTGTTACTTAACTGATCAGACTTATACTGTGACTCGTGCTGTGGCGATTGAAGTAGGAATGCAAAATACGGGATTAGCCGCTAGTTTAGGTATGCAACACTTCACGCCAGCTGCCGCTTTAGCAGGAGCTGCAGGCGTGTTGATTCATAACTTAATCGGGACACTATTTGCTAACTTTGTTAGTCGTAGAGATGTGGACTTAAATATGACTTTAAGAACTCAAACAGATGCGCAAAAAGTTCCAGCACTAACTAAAGCTTATGCTCGTCAATCAGTAAGATAATTTCACACTAAAGGAGTACTAAAATGAAAACTTTTTCTACGATGAATCAATTGTTTCAAAAATATTTACCAGTCTTTGTTTTGCTAACAGCAGCGGCACCTCTATTGAATCCTGAGCCATTTATTTGGATCGCTGGAATGGTACCTTATATGTTACAGTTTATTATGTTTACGATGGGAATGACGATGAAACCCAGCGATTTTAGTGAAATTTCTCGTCGACCTTGGCGTGTTTTATTAGTGACAGGGTTACAGTTCACTTTTATGCCTCTATCAGCCTATTTATTAGCACGAGCCTTCAACTTACCGAGTGAAATTGCTTTAGGCTTAATTTTGGTAGGGTCTGTGCCCGGAGGTACTTCTTCAAACATTATGACTTATTTAGCTCAAGGTGATGTAGCTTTATCCGTTACGGCGACCAGTGTATCTACCTTATTGTCACCTTTTATGACGCCGATATTATTATCTTTTTACGGAGAAGCCTTTGTTCCCATTGAATTTTGGCCGATGTTTGTCTCCATTATTCAAATTGTATTGTTACCTATTGTAGGTGGACTAGTAGTCAGTCATTTACTTGGAACTCATACAGAAAAAATTAAAGACCTTTTACCTTCTTTTTCAACACTAGCTGTGTTAGGTGTTTTAGCAGGGACGGTGGCGGTTAACCAAGAACTTCTATTAACAACGGGAGTGACGATCTTTTTAGCCGTTTGGTTACATAATCTTTCTGGTTATGCGATGGGCTATGCCATTTGTTATTTAACGAATCAAAGTTATGCGGTCACTCGTGCCGTCGCGATTGAAGTGGGATTACAAAACACAGGGTTAGCAGCCAGTTTAGGACTACAACATTTTTCACCAGCAGCAGCTTTAGCAGGAGCAGCGGGTGCGTTGGTTCATACGTTGTTCGGAACGTTATACGCTAACTTTGTTAGTCGTCGTAATGTCCAACCAGACGAAGCTATTAGAAAATCTACTTATTATATAGCGCCGCAACGGGTAGCAACAAGCTATGCTCGCCAGTCAAATCGATAAGTAAATTAACGACAAATCTTCTATAATATAGAAGGTTTGTTTTTATTTTTTTCATAAAACCGCTTACATCGAAAAAATCCTAAAAATCCCTTGCAATCGTTGGAAGGCTTAGGTATACTAATCATGTTGTCTTAGAAACAATGTTAGTTTCTTGCGGACAAAAATAGAACACATCTTTTACAAGTGAAGATGTGATAGCTAAGAAGCGAGAGGTTGCGACACACCCGGACGCTTTGCCACAGACGGGCGCGTCGGAAATTTTCGTGGAGCGAGTCATTTTTGAAATTGACGAGGAGGGAATACAATGGCAAATCAAAAAATTCGTATTCGCTTAAAGGCTTATGAGCACCGCGCTCTAGACCTATCAGCGATGAAGATCGTAGAATCAGCACAAAGAACAGGCGCAAAAACAGCAGGTCCAATTCCATTACCTACTGAGCGTTCACTATTTACTGTGATCCGTTCGCCTCATAAATATAAAGATTCACGTGAACAATTTGAAATGCGTACACACAAACGTTTAGTTGATATCATCGAACCCACATCTAAAACAATCGATGCTTTAATGAAACTAGACTTACCAAGTGGTGTAGACGTAGAAATTAAATTATAAAAATAAACATTAAAACGGAGGTGTACTCATGACCAAAGGAATCTTAGGAACAAAAGTCGGTATGACTCAATTCTTCACGGAAGAAGGAGAACTTATCCCTGTAACAGTTGTTGAAGCTGCTCCAAACGTTGTTTTACAAGTTAAAACAAACGAAACAGACGGTTACGAAGCTGTACAAGTAGGTTTCCAAGACAAACGTGAAGTATTAGCAAACAAACCTCATAAAGGTCATGTAGCAAAAGCAAATGCTACTCCTAAGCGCTTCATTCGCGAGTTTCGCAATGTAGAGCTTGGAGAATACGAAGTAGGACAAGAAATCACTGTTGAAACTTTCGAAGTTGGTGACATCGTCGATGTGACGGGTACATCTAAAGGTAAAGGTTTCCAAGGTGTTATCAAGCGTCACGGACAAAGTAGAGGATATATGTCTCACGGTTCACGCTTCCACCGTCGACCAGGTGCGATGGCAATGGCGGCAGACCCATCACGCGTTCTAAAAGGTAAAAAATTACCAGGACAAATGGGTGGCAACCAAGTGACAATCCAAAACTTAGAAGTGGTTTCGGTTGATGCTGAAAATAACGTTATCTTAATTAAAGGTAATGTTCCAGGACCGAAAAAATCATTAGTAACAATTAAATCATCAGTTAAATAATAATAAGAGGGGAGGAACGAAAGAATGCCAAAAGTTACTTTATTTAAACAAGATGGTTCAACAAACGGTGAAGTATCACTAAACGAAGAAATCTTCGGAATTGAGCCAAATAATTCAGTAGTCTTTGAAGCTGTTATGATGCAACGCGCAGGTATGCGTCAAGGAACTCATAAAGCAAAAACTAGAACAGAAAGACGCGGAGGTGGCCGTAAGCCATGGCGTCAAAAAGGAACTGGACGTGCTCGTGCAGGTTCTACTCGTTCACCAATTTGGGTAGGCGGAGGAATTGTCTTTGGACCAACACCGCGCTCATATGGTTACAACTTACCAAAGAAACAACGTCGTTTAGCAATTCGTTCAGTACTTTCTCAAAAAGTATTAGATGATGCATTAGTTGTTGTTGAAGGTTTAAGTTTTGACGCACCAAAAACAAAAGACTTCAAAGAAGTATTATCTAACTTAGAAGTTAACGAGAAAGTTCTTATCGTTCTAGAATCAGATAACGAAAATACTTATTTATCAGCACGTAACATTCCAAACGTTAAAGTTATTGACGAACATAACGTGAATGTTTTAGACGTAATTAATGCCGACAAAGTCTTAATTACTCAAGCTGCACTTTCAACAGTAGAGGAGGCTTTAGCATAATGCATTTATCAGAAGTTATTTTACGTCCAATCATTACAGAACAGTCTATGCTTGAAATGGACAACAAAAAGTTCACTTTTGAAGTAGACCGTCGCGCTACTAAAGGTTTAATCAGACAAGCTGTTGAAGCAATGTTTGAAGGAACTAAAGTTGCTAAAGTTAATACAATTAATGTTGACGGCAAAGCAAAACGCATGGGTCGTTATGCTGGATATACACGTAAATACAAAAAAGCAATCGTAACATTAACAGAAGATTCTAAAAACATCGAATTATTCGCTGACGCTGAATAATCTCTACAATAAAGAATAGGAGGGAATAAGTAGTGGCGATTAAACATTATAAGAGTACTACAAACGGTCGTCGTAATATGACTGGTTATGACTTTTCAGAAATTACAACAAACAAACCAGAAAAAAGCTTACTAGCTTCTAAAAAGCAAAAAGCAGGACGTAACGGCCAAGGTAAAATCACTGTTCGTCATCACGGTGGAGGACACAAACGTTCATACCGTATTATCGATTTCAAACGTAACAAAGATGGCGTTGTAGGAACAGTAGCTACAATCGAGTACGATCCAAACAGAACAGCAAACATTGCATTAGTTCACTACGAAGACGGGGTAAAAACTTATATCCTTGCACCACGTGGAATTAAGGTGGGACAAAAGATTGAATCAGGACCTGACGCAGATATCCAAGTAGGTAACGCACTACCACTTGAAAATATCCCTCAAGGTACTGTTGTTCATAACATTGAGTTAAAACCTGGTAAAGGTGGACAATTAGCTCGTTCAGCTGGAGCAAGCGCTCAAGTGTTAGGTTCAGATGGAAAATATACTTTAGTTCGTTTAACTTCAGGTGAAGTACGTATGATCTTATCAACTTGCCGCGCTACAGTCGGTACAGTAGGTAACGAACAACACGAGTTAATTAACATTGGTAAAGCAGGACGTAACCGCTGGTTATCTAAACGACCAACAGTTCGTGGTTCTGTAATGAACCCTAACGATCACCCACACGGTGGTGGTGAAGGTAAAGCACCAATCGGTATGCCAAGTCCATTATCACCATGGGGCAAACCAACACTAGGTAAGAAAACACGTCGTAAAAAGAAAAAGTCTTCTAAATTAATTATTCGCGGACGTCGTAAGTAATTAATTAGAATACGCTTATCATTCGAAGGGAGGCTACAATATGGCACGTAGTTTGAAAAAAGGACCTTTCGTCGATGCTCACTTAATGAAAAAAGTTAAGGAGCAACAAGACAGCGAAAGAAAACAAGTAATTAAAACATGGTCTCGTCGTTCAACAATTTTCCCTAATTTTATTGGGTTAACAATTGCAGTTCATGATGGACGTAAGCACGTTCCGGTGTATATTCAAGAAGATATGGTTGGACATAAATTAGGTGAATTCGTTCCAACACGTACTTTCCGTGGACATGCTGGAGACGATAAGAAAACCACTAGACGATAATTAGGGGAGGGAAATTAATTGACAGAGCAAATCACATCTGCAAAAGCGGTCGCAAGAACTGTTCGCATTGCTCCTCGTAAGGCACGTTTAGTTATTGATCTTATTAGAGGTAAGCAAGTTGGTGAGGCAATTTCAATTTTGAAATTCACACCGCGCGCAGGTTCGCCACTTATTGAAAAAGTACTTATGTCAGCTATCGCAAACGCTGAGCATAACTACGACTTAAACTTAGAGAACTTATATGTTAGTGAAGCGTATGTAAACGAAGGACCAACTATGAAACGTTACCGTCCACGCGCACGTGGTAGTGCTTCACCAATTAATAAACGTACAAGCCACATTACAATTGTGGTATCAGAAAAAGAGGAGGCATAATGAATGGGTCAAAAGATTAATCCACTAGGTCTTCGTGTCGGAGTTATCCGTGACTGGGATGCTAAATGGTATGCAGAACAACAATATGCAGACTACTTACATGAAGATTTAAAGATCCGTGAGTATTTAAACGAAAAGCTTTCTGAAGCCTCTATTTCTTCAATCGTGATTGAACGTGCAGCCAACCGCGTTATCGTATCTATTCATACTGCAAAACCAGGTATGGTTATCGGTAAAGGTGGTTCAGAAGTAGATGCACTTCGTTCTGAATTAACTGAAATGACAGGCAAGAAAGTTCACATTAATATTGTTGAAATTAAAGAGCCAAGTTTAGACGCTAAATTAGTTGCAGAAGACATTGCGCAACAATTAGAAAACCGTGTTGCATTCCGTCGTGCACAAAAGCAAGCGATTCAACGTGTAATGCGCGCTGGTGCAAAAGGAATTAAAACACAAGTTAGCGGTCGTTTAAACGGAGCAGATATGGCACGTACTGAACATTATGCAGAAGGTTCAGTTCCATTACATACTCTACGTGCTGACGTAGACTACTCATGGCAAGAAGCAGATACAACTTACGGTAAACTAGGCGTTAAAGTTTGGATTAACCGTGGTGAAGTATTGCCAGGTATGGAAGAAGAAACCACTCAGAGAGGAGGGAAATAAGCATGTTAGTACCTAGACGTGTTAAGTACCGTCGTGTATTCCGTGGTAAAATGCGCGGAGAAGCTAAAGGCGGTAAAAATATTGACTTTGGTCAATACGGACTAAGAGCAATCGATTCAGCATGGATTACAAACCGTCAAATCGAAGCAGCTCGTATTGCGATGACTCGTTATATGAAACGTGGCGGGAAAGTATGGATCAAAATTTTCCCTCACAAATCTTATACATCTAAAGCTATCGGTGTTCGTATGGGTTCTGGTAAAGGAGCTCCAGAAGGATGGGTAGCAGTAGTTCAAAAAGGAAGAATCTTATTTGAAATCGACGGTGTGTCTGAAGAAGTTGCACGCGAAGCATTACGCTTAGCTTCACATAAGCTTCCAATTAGAACTAAATTTGTAAAACGTGAAGAATATGGTGGTGAATCGAATGAAAATTAATGAAATCAGAGAATTATCCACTGCTGAAATGGTAGACAAGGAAAAAGAATTAAAACAAGAATTATTTAACCTTCGATTCCAATTAGCAACTGGACAATTAGAAAACACTGCCCGTTTACGTCAAGTACGTAAAACGATTGCTCGTATTAAAACAGTCTTGCGCGAGCAAGAATTGACTAAGTAATCATAAAGGAGGCATAACGAATGACTGAAAACCGCAATGAGCGTAAAGTTTATCAAGGGCGTGTTGTTTCAGATAAAATGGACAAAACAATTGTTGTTCAAGTTGAAACACGTAAAACACACCCTAAATACGGTAAACGTGTTAAATATTCGAAAAAGTATGTAGCACATGATGAGACAAACAAAGCCAAAGAAGGCGACATTGTGCGCGTAATGGAAACACGTCCATTATCAAAAACAAAACGCTTCCGCTTAGTAGAAATCGTAGAAGAAGCAGTTATTATCTAATCTAAAGAAGTTAACTCGGAAGGAGGACATCTGAATGATCCAACAAGAAAGTCGTTTAAAAGTTGCCGACAACTCAGGAGCACGTGAAGTACAAGCGATTAAAGTACTTGGCGGTTCAGGACGTCGATATGCGAATATCGGAGATGTGATCGTGGCAAGCGTAAAACACGCTACACCCGGTGGAGTTGTTAAAAAAGGTGACGTTGTAAAAGCAGTCATTGTTCGTTCGAAAACAGGAGCGCGCCGTAAAGATGGCTCATATATTAAGTTCGACGAGAACGCATGTGTCATTATCCGTGATGATAAGAGCCCTCGTGGTACACGTATTTTCGGACCTGTCGCACGTGAGTTACGTGATAATAACTACATGAGAATTGTCTCATTAGCTCCAGAAGTTTTATAATCTTAAAGGCGAAGGAGGAAAACCGAATATGCGTATTAAAAAAGGTGATACTGTAAAAGTTATTGCAGGTAAAGATAAAGGCAAAACTGGAACAGTTTTACGTACGATTCCTAAGACAGAACGTGTTGTTGTCGAAGGTATCAATATTGCTAAGAAACATACTCGCCCATCTCAAACTGGAACTGGTGGAATTGAAGAGTTCCCAGCAGCGATTCATGTATCTAACGTTCAGTTAGTTGATCCTAAATCAGGAGAAGCAACTCGCGTTGGTTACCGATTCGAAGATGGTAAAAAAGTACGTTTTGCGAAAAAATCAAACGAAACATTAAACTAATTATTGGAAGGAGGATCATACTGAATGGCTAACGTTTTAAAAACTAAATTTCAAGAAGAAGTAACACCTAAATTAATGGAAGAGTTCGGTTACACTTCTGTAATGCAAGTTCCATCTGTTAATAAAATCGTTATTAACATGGGTGTTGGAGATGCTGTAGCAAACGCTAAAAACCTAGAAAAAGCAGTTGATGAATTAACTGTTCTATCAGGTCAAAAGCCAATCATTACTAAAGCTAAGAAATCAATCGCTGGTTTCCGTTTACGTGATGGTATGCCAATCGGTGCTAAAGTAACTCTACGTGGCGAAAGAATGTATGACTTTTTAGACAAATTAATTAACATTTCTCTACCACGTGTACGTGACTTCCAAGGTATTTCAAACAAATCTTTTGATGGACGTGGAAACTACACGCTAGGTGTTAAAGAACAGTTAATTTTCCCTGAAGTAAACTACGATTTAGTAGATAAAGTTCGCGGTATGGATATTGTTATCGTAACAACCGCTCAAACAGACGAAGAGGCTCATGCACTACTTAAAGAATTAGGCATGCCTTTTAAAAAATAAAAAGGAGGCTAATAAACTATGGCAAGAAAAGCATTAATTGAAAAAAACAAAAAACCCGCTAAGTTTAAAGTTCAAGAGTATACACGTTGCCAACGCTGTGGACGTCCACATTCAGTGTACCGTAAATTCGGACTTTGCCGTATTTGCTTCCGTGAACTTGCGCATAAAGGTCAACTGCCTGGCGTGAAAAAAGCTAGTTGGTAATTTACTAATCGAAAAGGAGGTACACATATGGTAATGACAGATCCAATTGCAGACTTTTTAACTCGTATCCGTAACGCAAGCCGCGTAGGACACAAAACTGTATCTGCTCCTTCTTCAAACATGAAAGAAGCTATTGCAGAAATCTTAAAAAACGAAGGTTACATCAATAGCTATGAAGTAAAAGAAGATGGCAAACAAGGTGTAATCACTATTACCTTAAAATATGGTCGTAATGATGAAAGAGTTATTACAGGCTTAAAACGTATTTCTAAACCTGGCTTACGTGTTTACGTAGGTGCTGATGAACTACCGAAAGTTCTTAATGGATTAGGAATTGCAATCATTTCAACATCAACAGGCGTTGTGACAGACAAACAAGCTCGTCAACAAGGCGTTGGTGGAGAAGTACTTGCATACGTTTGGTAAGAATTAAAAATTAAAGGAGGTGCAGCCTAGTGAGCCGTATTGGTTATAAAGTAATCGAAGTTCCAGAAAACGTTACTGTAACTTTTGATAATAATGTCGTAACTGTTAAAGGACCTAAAGGTGAATTAACACGTGAATTAAATCCAGCGATTACGTTTGAACAAAAAGATAACGAAATCACATTTGAAAGACCAAATGACAACAGACACAACCGTTCATTACACGGAACAACTCGTTCTTTAGTGGCTAACATGATCGAAGGTGTAACTCAAGGATTTAAGAAAGAATTAGAATTAATTGGTGTTGGATACCGCGCGCAAAAACAAGGAAACAAGCTTGTTCTTAACGTTGGTTTATCTCATCCAGTTGAGTTTGAAGCTTTAGATAACACGACTGTTGACGCACCAGAAGCAACTAAAATTGTTGTTGAAGGAATTGACAAAGAAAAAGTTGGCGAATTAGCCGCGAATATTCGTGCTGTACGCCCACCAGAGCCTTACAAAGGTAAAGGTATTCGTTACGTTGGTGAATTTGTACAACGTAAAGAAGGTAAGACAGGTAAATAATCGCTATTTATTTATCTTTACCTTCACTTTCAAAATAAATAAGAGGTGACAATTGTGATTAACAAACCAGATAAGAATAAATTACGTAAAAAACGTCATATGCGAATTCGTAATCGCATCTCTGGTACTGCTGAGTGCCCACGCTTAAACGTATTCCGTTCGAATACTAACATCTACGCTCAACTAATTGATGACGTAGCGGGTGTGACGCTAGCAAGTGCCTCAACCGACTCTTCAGCTGAAGGAACTAAAGTAGAACAATCAGCTGCAGCAGGTAAACTAATCGCTGAACGCGCTAAAGAAGCAAACATCAAACGTGTTGTGTTTGATCGTGGTGGATACGCATATCACGGCCGTGTGAAGGCATTTGCAGAAGCTGCACGCGAGAACGGTTTAGAATTCTAGAAAAGGAGGACACCTATTCATGGTATTTATCGACCCAAACAAATTAAATAATCTTGAAGAAAGCGTCGTAACGATTAACCGCGTAACAAAAGTTGTTAAAGGTGGACGTCGTTTACGTTTTACAGCGCTTGTTGTCGTTGGGGATCGTGAAGGACATGTAGGTTTCGGAACAGGTAAAGCACAAGAAGTTCCAGAAGCTATCCGTAAAGCGATCGAAAACGCAAAAACTAACTTAATTGAAGTGCCAATGGATGGAACAACAGTTCCTCATGAAGTGATTGGTGAGTTTTGTGGTGGTAAAGTATTAATTAAACCAGCACAAGCCGGTTCTGGGGTTGCCGCAGGTGGTCCTGTTCGTGCCGTTATGGAGCTAGCAGGTGTTGCGGACGTTACAAGTAAATCATTAGGATCAAACACACCAATTAACATGGTACGTGCAACAATCGCAGGTTTACAACAATTAAAAGTTGCAGAAGAAGTTGCAGCTTTACGTGGTAAGACTGTAGAAGAAATTAAAGGTTAAGGAGGACGATTAAATGGCCAACTTAGAAATTACTTTAAAGCGTAGCTTAATTGGACGTCCTAAGAACCAAATTCAAACAGCCAAAGCCTTAGGCTTAACAAAAATCAACGCTACAGTTGTTAAACCAGAAAACGAAGCAATTCGTGGAATGGTTCGTACAATTAGCCATTTAGTAGAAGTAAAAGAAGCTTAATTTTATAATCAAAGCATAAGGAGGTGCCGCAGTTGAAATTACATACTTTACATCCAGCAGAAGGTTCACGTAAATCACGTAACCGTGTAGGACGTGGTCAAGGTTCAGGAAACGGTAAGACATCTGGACGTGGACAAAAAGGACAAAAAGCTCGTAACACAGTTCCATTAGGATTCGAAGGTGGACAAACACAATTATTCCGCCGTTTACCAAAACGTGGCTTCAATAACATTAACCGCAAAGAATATGCAGTAGTGAACGTTGAGTCATTAAACCGTTTTGAAGATGGCGCAACGGTTAATCCAGCTGCTTTAATTGAAGCCGGATTAGTTAAAAACGAAAAAGACGGAATCAAAGTGCTAGGTAATGGACAGCTAGAACGTAAATTAACTGTTCAAGCAGCTAAATTCTCTAAGAGTGCAGAAGAAGCAATTACAAATGCCGGTGGATCTGTCGAGGTGATTTAATGTTTGCCTTTATCAAAAACGCAATGGCAAGTAAAGATATACGTAAACGTATTTTGTTTACGTTATTCATCTTTGCTGTCTTTCGTTTAGGTGCACATATTCCCGTTCCTGGTGTGAATGCGGGTGCATTACAAACCGTTGCAAGTAGCGGGCTACTCGATTTATTAAATACTTTCGGTGGTGGAGCACTCAAGCGTTATTCCATTTTCGCAATGGGTGTATCTCCTTACATTACCGCTTCAATTATCGTCCAACTTTTACAAATGGATATCATTCCTAAATTAACGGAATGGGCCAAACAAGGTGAAGTGGGTCGACGTAAGTTGAACCAAACAACAACATTTGCTGCAATCGTCTTAGGATTTATTCAATCCTTAGGGGTTTCCTTTAGTTTTAACCGTTTATCTGGTTTAGGACTGATTAATAACCCAAGTGTGACAACTTACACAATTATTGCTCTCGTTTTAACTACAGGAACGATGTTTCTTGTTTGGTTAGGGGAACAAATCACCCGTAACGGAGTCGGTAATGGTGTATCGATGTTGATTTTTGCAGGTATTGTCGCGGAAGTACCTAAAGATTTTTACCGCTATTTCCAAACCAATTTAGTTGGAGCAGGAGATGCTCTGACAAGAAACTTATTAATACTAGCCGCTGTTATTTTAGTACTTGTTCTGTTAATTATTTTAGTAGTTACAATGGAACGTGCCCAAAGACGCATTCCAATTCATCACTCTAAAAAATCATCAGGCGCTAAATATACAGCTCATTTACCATTAAAGATTAACTCTGCAGGAGTTATTCCGGTAATTTTTGCTAGTTCATTTATCACAACACCACAAACCCTGATGGCTTTCTTTAATGTAAGTGCCGATTCAGGCTGGAAGTATTGGGTTAGTCGTATCTTTAATTTAAATGACCCAATCGGTGCGATATTCTATACGGTACTGTTAATTGCCTTTACTTATTTCTATTCGCTTATTCAAGTAAACCCTGAAAAAGTCGCTGAAAACTTACAAAAACAAAGCGGCTATATTCCAAGTGTTAGACCAGGTAAAGAAACTGAAATGTTCTTAACGCGTACGATTAACCGTTTAAGTGGTGTCGGTGCGTTATACTTAACAACGATTGCGATTTTACCAATCGTCGCTGGTTTTATTTGGAATATTCCAATGAACATTGCTCTTAGCGGAACAAGTTTACTAATTGTTGTCGGGGTTGCGATGGAAACGGCAAAACAAATTGAAGGTCGTATGGTTAAGCGTCGCTATCAAGGTTTTCTTCACTAATCAAAAATAGTAAAGAAGGAAGAGGGATTGTATGAATTTAATTATTATGGGCTTACCGGGTGCTGGTAAAGGAACCCAAAGTGAGCATATTGTTAAAGATTATAACGTCGTACATATTGCGACTGGAGACATCTTCAGAGAAGCAATTAAAAACGAAACTCCCCTTGGTTTAGAAGCTAAATCATACACTGATAATGGTAACTTAGTACCGGATGGAGTCACTAATGCGATTGTGCGTGAGCGTTTAGAACGTGAAGACGTGAAAGAACGCGGTTTCCTCTTAGATGGTTATCCACGTACAATTGAACAAGCCCAAGCGCTTGATCGCAACTTAGATGATTTAGGCAGTCAAATCGATGGAGTACTTTATGTTGAAGTCGATCCGGAAGTCTTAAAAGATCGTCTAAGTGGGCGAATTACATGTCGCAATTGCGGCGCAACGTACCATAAAATTTTCAATCCACCAAAAGTGGAAGGTACATGTGACGTTTGTGGACATCATGAATTCTATCAACGTGAAGATGACAAGCCTGAAAAGGTAGCACACCGTATTAATCTTCAAATGGATTCTACCCGCCCAATTTTAGATTATTATGAACAACGTAACTTATTACATCCTGTCAATGGTAACCAACCGATTGAAACAGTGTATCGTGAAATTCGTCAAGTGATCAGTCAACTTGACCCAACAGCGTTTGTATAATAGATCATTGATTGAGTAGAAGAGATAGGAGAATATACGTAATGGCTAAAGAAGATGTTATCGAAGTAGAAGGAACTGTCGTTGAGACATTGCCTAACGCAATGTTTCAAGTAGAATTAGAAAATGGACATGAAGTTCTAGCTCATGTATCAGGTAAAATTCGTATGAACTATATTCGTATTTTACCAGGAGACCGTGTAACGGTTGAGCTGTCTCCTTATGATTTGACACGAGGTAGAATTACATATCGCTTTAAATAAGCAATGTTTCAAATTTAAGGAGGGAAACCGATGAAAGTTAGAGCATCAGTAAAACCAATTTGCGAAAAATGTAAATTAATTCGCCGTAACGGACGTGTTATGGTAATTTGTCAAAACCCTAAACATAAACAACGTCAAGGTTAATTAAGGAGGTGCCTATAGATGGCTCGTATTGCAGGAGTAGATATTCCACGTAATAAACGTGTAGTTATTTCATTAACTTATATTTATGGAATTGGTAAATCAACCGCACAAAAAATCTTAAAAGAAGCAAACGTTTCTGAAGATACACGTGTACAAGATTTATCTAACGATGAATTAGAAGCAATTCGTCGCGTAGCAAACCAATATAAAACTGAAGGTGACTTACGTCGTGATGTAAGTATGGATATTGGTCGCTTGAAAGAAATTGGTTCTTACCGTGGTATTCGTCACCGTCGTAACTTACCAGTTCGCGGACAAAAGACTAAAAACAACGCGCGTACTCGTAAAGGACCAAAACGTTTAGTTGCAGGTAAACGTTAATAAAAAATAAAGGAGGTTAATGCTTCATGGCAAAAAACAGACAAGTAGCACGTCGTCGCCGTCGTGTTAGAAAAAATGTTGAGCGAGGTATCGCACATATTCGTTCAACCTTTAACAACACTATTGTTATGATCACAGATACAAATGGTAATGCGATTGCATGGTCTTCAGCAGGTTCATTAGGATTCCGTGGATCTAGAAAATCAACACCATTTGCTGCTCAAATGGCTGCAGAAGTTGCTGCAAAAGGAGCAATGGAACATGGAATGAAAACTGTAGAAGTTACAGTTAAAGGACCTGGATCAGGACGTGAATCAGCAATCCGTTCATTACAAGCAACAGGATTAGACGTAACAGCAATTCGCGATGTTACTCCAATTCCTCACAATGGTGCTCGTCCTCCAAAACGTCGCCGTGTATAATGCTTAGCTCATTTACCAGCACATTAGTATACAGTTTGTATATTAAAACTACGTTTTGAAAGGGGATATAAATCAATGATAGAGATTGAAAAACCAGAAGTTAGAACGATTGAAGTCAGTGATGACTCCAAATATGGCAGAATTGTCATTGAGCCACTAGAGCGTGGTTATGGAACTACCCTTGGAAATTCATTACGTCGTGTTTTATTATCATCTTTACCTGGTGCCGCAGCAACTAGCATTCAAATAAATGGAGTATTACACGAGTTTTCAACGATTGAAGGTGTGGTTGAAGACGTTCCAATGTTAATTCTTAACTTGAAACAATTAGCTTTGAAAAAACATACTCTCGATGATAAAGTGTTAGAACTTAATGTCACCGGACCAAAAACAGTAACCGCTGCAGATATCATGCATGACAATGAAGTACAAATCTTAAATCCTGATTTATATATTTGTACCCTTGCCGAAGGTGCCCAATTAGAAATGCAAATTAATGTCTCTAATGGTCGTGGTTATGTCAGAAGTGAGCATAATAAGCGTGATGATATGCCTATTGGAGTATTACCGATTGATTCTATTTATACTCCAGTCGAGAAAGTAAACTATCAAGTTGAAAATACTCGAATTGGCCAACAAAACGTCTTTGACAAGTTAACTTTAGATATTTGGACCGATGGATCTATTAGTCCAGAAAAATCGTTAAGTTTAGCTGCTAAAATCTTAAACGAACACTTAAATATTTTCGTTAACTTAAGCGAAGAAGCTCGCGAAGCGGAAATTATGGTGGAAAAAGAAGAAGCAGAAAAAGAAAAAGTACTCGTCATGACAATTGAAGAATTAGATCTTTCTGTTCGTTCGTATAACTGTCTCAAACGTGCAGGCATTAATACGATTCAAGAATTGACAGAAAAAACAGAAGCTGAAATGATGAAAGTACGTAACTTAGGTCGCAAGTCATTAGATGAAGTGAAAACTAAGTTAGCTAACTTAGGACTATCATTACGTTCTGAAGAAATTTAATTATATCGTAAAGGAGGACGCATATGTCATACCGTAAATTAGGGCGTACAAGCTCTCAACGTAAAGCACTTTTACGTGATTTAACAACAGATGTATTAATTAACGAGCGCATTGAAACAACTGAAGCTCGCGCTAAAGAAGTTCGTAAGTTCGTTGATAAAATGATTACTTTAGGTAAAAAAGGCGATTTAACTTCTCGTCGTCGTGCTGCATCATTTTTAAGAAATGAAATCGCTGATGCACGCATTGAAAATGACGAAGTAGTTATCGAAACAGTATTAAACCGTTTATTCGATACTTACGCAGAGCGTTTTGCAGATCGTAACGGTGGTTATACTCGTATCATTAAAAAAGGCCCACGTCGCGGAGATGCAGCGATGATGGTTGTTTTAGAATTAGTTGACTAATTTAATAATCTAATCGACAATCACTTTGATGATGGAAGAGCGTGATGATCTTTAAAGGTCTAGCTCTATAGCACGAACAACTTTGTTCAGTCGAAGGCCTATAAGCCTTCGACTCTGTGCTTTACATCGTAAGGTGTTTTTTGTCTTTAATGAGATATTTTGATATGTGACCTCTATCATAGTTTCAATAAACTGTGGTGGAGGTTTTTTGTTTATAAAACATTACAAAGTCGAAGCATGCCTTGATTTGGCTACATATGTTATAATGGTGAAAGAAATTCTACTGGTAATACTTAGTGTATAAAGGAGGGTGCGTATGAAGCGTCCTATTATTGAATTAAAAAATATTCAATTTAAATATTATGAAACAAAACAAAATGTCTTAAATAATATCTCTTTAGATATTTATCCCCAAGAATGGGTCGCTGTCATTGGACATAACGGATCAGGAAAATCAACCATGGCCAAAATTATGAATGGTTTACTCATTCCTGATGAAGGCTCTGTTGCGGTGAATGGAGTAACTCTCAATGAAGAAACAGTTTGGCAAGCGCGCCAAAGTATTGGTCTAGTTTTTCAAAATCCTGATAATCAGTTCGTTGGCGCGACTGTAGAAGACGACGTCGCTTTTGGACTAGAAAACAACGGAATTGAGCCGTTAGAGATGGCAAAGCGAGTGAATGAAGCATTAGAAGAGGTTCGAATGAGCGCTTTTAAACAAGCGGAGCCAGCTCGTTTATCTGGAGGGCAAAAACAGCGAGTAGCGTTAGCAAGTGTAATTGCTTTAAGGCCTGATGTTATTATTTTAGATGAAGCGACCGCTATGTTAGATCCACTAGGCCGTAAAGAAGTCATTGAAACGATTTACGAATTAAAAGAACGTTTTAATTTAACCGTCATTTCGATTACCCATGACTTAGATGAAGCTGCTTTAGCCGACCGAATTGTCGTTATGTCTAAAGGAGAAGTCGTCCGAGAAGGTACTCCTGAGGAAATTTTTTCTTTAGGGGACGAATTGGTCAATATCGGTTTAGATGTTCCTTTTTCGATGAAGTTAAAAAAGGAACTGGCTTCTTATGGTTTGAATGTCCCTGAAGGTTATTTAACAAGAGAGGAGTTGTTAGAGTGGCTCATATCATCTCATTTAACGATGTAAATTTTACTTATAACGTAGGAACGCCCTTTGCAACCCCGGCTTTATTCGACGTGTCCTTTTCTATTCCTAAAGGACAAGTGACAGCCATTGTCGGACACACAGGATCGGGAAAATCGACGGTTTTACAGCATTTAAATGTTTTACTTCAACCTACAAGTGGAAGTATTCAAATTATGGATGAGACGATCACCTCTCAAAAGATCAAAAAATCTCTAAAACCTTTACGTAAAGAAGTAGGGGTTGTCTTTCAGTTTCCAGAGGCCCAATTGTTTGAAGAGACCGTATTAAAAGACGTTATGTTCGGTCCTTTAAACTTTGGTAAATCCGAAGAAGAAGCGCAAACTATCGCTAAAAGAATGTTACAGCGAGTAGGTATCGGTGAAGAGCTTTATGATCGCTCACCTTTTGATTTAAGTGGCGGTCAAATGCGTCGTGTTGCAATTGCAGGTATTTTAGCAATTGAACCTTCTATTTTAGTGCTTGACGAACCAACGGCAGGACTGGATCCTTTAGGGCATAAAGAAATTATGGACATGTTTATGCACTTACAAAAAGAAGAAGAGTTAACGCTCATTTTAGTGACCCATCAAATGGAAGATGTAGCGACTTATGCCGATTATGTGATTGTAATGGAGAAAGGAACAGTTGTAGGGCAAGGAACACCGGGCGAAATATTTAGTGATATTGATTGGTTGAAAGATAAACAATTAGAACTTCCTCAATCGATGACCTTTATGTTAGAGTACTTACAAAAAACAAATCAATCCGTCGGTAAATTGCCTTACACCATTAAAGAGTTAGCTTTTGATTTGGCGAATGATCAATTAAAGGAGGGAAGACGCGATGTTAGATAAAATGTTACTCGGTCGATACATTAATATCGATTCGTGGATTCATCGTTTAGACCCTCGAACAAAGTTAGTGGCGAGCTTTTACTTTATTTTAATTATCTTTTTAGCGAATAACTGGATTACTTATGGTCTGTTAGCTTTGTTAGTTGCTTTAGCCATTGGATTGACAAATATTAATGTTATTTACTTTTTAAGAGGCGTCAAACCACTCATTTGGCTTATTTTATTTACCGTGATCTTTCAAGTGTTTTTCACGCCCGGGGAGATTGTTTATTTTAAATGGGGTATTTTTCAAGTGACCCAAGAAGGGCTGGTCAATGGGGCATTTATTTTTATGCGACTAGTTCTTATTATCTTCATGTCGACAATTTTAACCTTAAGTACATCGCCTTTAGCGTTAACTGATGGGATTGAACATCTGTTTCGTCCTTTTGCAAAAATTGGTATGCCTGTCCATGAATTAGCACTGATGTTATCAATTGCCTTAAGATATGTCCCTACGTTAATGGATGAAGCCCAAACGATTATGAATGCTCAACGGTCACGGGGAGTAGATTTTGAAGAAGGGAACTTAATGACCCGTCTAAAAGCGATGGTCCCTATATTAATTCCTCTATTTGTCAGTGCCTTTAACCGAGCTGAAGAGATGGCGACGGCGATGGAAGCAAGAGGATACCGCGGGAGTGAAGGAAGAACTAAGTACCGCCAATTGCATTATGGATGGCGAGATGGCGTAGTCTTTGTTGTTTTAGCTTTAGTAACGATCACTTTATGGTGGTTACGTACTTAGTGAGGTGAAAAAATGCAGCGATTTGCGATTCAATTACAATATGATGGAACCCCTTATGTTGGCTACCAAGTTCAAAAAAATGGTCATACTGTTCAAGCAGAACTGGAAAAAGCCCTTGCTAAAATGGCTAAACTACCTAAAGGAGAACTGATTCCCACGGTGGCTTGTGGACGAACAGATTCCGGTGTGCATGCCTTAGCTCAAATCGTTCATTTTGACTACCCTGCAGCCATTCATCCAAAAGGATTAATGAATGGTTTAAATAGTATTATGGATCCTTCGATTAGAGTCGTTAATGCAACACCTGTAGGCCCTGATTTTCACGCCCGGTATCATGTAACGCAACGGGAGTATCTTTACCGGGTAGATGTCGGACGCTATCCGGATCCTTTTAAGCGACACTATACCACTCATCATCCCTATCGTTATGATTTAAAACGTATTCAACAAGCGATTCAAACAGTGGTAGGTACTCATGATTTTACGAGCTTTTGTTCTACGAAAACGGATAAAGAAGATAAAGTTCGCACAGTCTATGAAGCCAAAGTATGGTACGATGACGAAACCAATGAACTACGCTTTTCTTTTAAAGCCAATGGCTTTTTATATAATATGATTCGTATTTTAGTAGGAACGCTATTACAAATTGGCGATGGGTTGAAGCCTGTGGAAGAAATGGAACGATTGTTACAAGTAAAAGATCGTAATGAAGCCGGACCGACCGCCCCACCTCAAGGACTGTATATGGTCAACGTTACTTATAATGAACCGATTTTTAAAGGAGGCGAATGATGAAGATTAGAAAAGCGACTTTAGATGATTTAAATACATTGGAAGCAATTTTTGAACACGGAAGACAAGTGATGCGTCAAGCTGGAAACTATGCCCAATGGGTGAATGGCTATCCTAGTCGAGAACTATTAACTCAAGATATTCAACAAGGTCATAGTTATGTTGCGATTGGTGAAAAAGACGGCGAGGAAAGAATTTATGCATCTTTTTATTTAACAACTGATCCAGATCCGACTTATCAAGTGATTGAAGGCGCTTGGTTAAATGACAAGCCCTACGCAACGATTCACCGTATTGTCTCTAGCGGTCAACGAAAAGGTGCAGGTATCGAGTGTATTCAATGGGTTCAGTCTCAGTATGATAATGTGCGCATTGATACCCATGAATCCAATAAATTGATGCAACGTATCTTAAACAAGCTAAACTTTAAAGAGTGTGGTACGATTTATGTAAGTGATGGATCGCCTCGCAAGGCATTTCATTACGCAAAAAAGGAGGAAGACAAATGAAAGAGTTAACGTTAAATAATGGTGTTAAAATTCCTCAATTAGGTTTTGGGACTTGGAAACTAGAAGATGGTAAAGAAGCTTATGAAGCAGTAGAAGCAGCTTTAAAAGCAGGTTATCGCCACATCGATACGGCACAAGTTTATCAAAACGAACGAAGTGTCGGCCAAGCGATTAAAGATAGCGGGATTGATCGAAACGATTTATTTGTGACAACTAAGTCATGGAATACTCACCAAACCTATGATGATGTCATGGCAGCTTTTGAAGAGTCGCTTGAAAAGTTACAAATGGATTACGTCGATTTATTCTTACTTCACTGGCCTACACCGGTAGATACCCGTCAAGGTGATGCGTGGAAAGAAATAAACGCAGAACGTTGGCGCGCTTTAGAAGAGTTGTATCGTTCTAATAAAGTCCGTGCAATCGGTATTTCAAACTTTATGGAAAAGCATATCGAAGTACTTAACGCTACCGCAACCGTTAAACCAATGGTCAACCAAGTGCTTCTAGCCCCAGGTGAGACACAGTCTGATTTAGTGGCTTACTGTCAAGAACAGGGCATGGTTATGGAAGCTTATAGTCCATTTGGTAGTGGCGATTTATTCTCTCACCCAGAAATTGAAAAGCTAACTGAAAAATATCATAAGAGTGCTAGCCAAATCATGTTGCGCTGGTCACTACAACATGATTTTGTTCCACTCCCTCGTTCAAGTAATCCAGCACACATTCAAGACAATTTAAATGTATTTGACTTTGAATTGTCAGTTGAAGATATGAAGCATTTAGATGAATTGGTTAGCGAAACTAAACAACGGGATCCAGAATCCGTTGATTTTTAATAAAAGTGAGAAAAGAATTAAAAAATGATTGATTTTTAATTTGAGTATGTTATACTTTAATTAAATTAAGCGAAAGAGAGGTTATTACAATGTCAATTAAAGTTAATCAATTTCATACTGTAGTAACTATTTCTTTTGCTAAGCATCAATTCAACAATTTATTATTATTAAGGTAGGGCTTCTCAACGCTTTGAGAGGTCCTATTCGCAATGGATGAAACCACTCAAAGTTGCTTTCCTTAATAATAGGTAGATCAAAGCAAGTTTGAGCAATCAAACTTGCTTTTTTTGTTGGATATATTTTAAAGGAGGAATTATTGTTATGTCGTATGGTAAATTTAAAAGAATGGTCGTAGCTGCTTGTGCAAGTATGGCCCTTTTAGGTCAAACAGCAATCGCTACAGCCCAAGAAGCGATTAAAATTGGTGGAAACTTTGAATTATCCGGTGAAGTATCAGATTACGGAAACAAAATGAACCGAGGGGTTCAATTATTCATCGACCAAGTTAACGAAAAAGGTGGCGTAAATGGTCGTCCGATCGAGTATGTCGTCTTCGATAACAAATCAGACATTAGTGAATCTGCTTCGGTTGCGAGCCGTTTAGCTTCTGAAGGGGTTGTAGGTGTTGTAGGACCGGCATTAACAGGTAACGCACAAGCACAAGCTTCTGTTTTAAATAAAGAAGGAATTCCTTATATTTTACCTGCAGCTACCGCAGAAGGTTTAACCCTAGATGATAAAGGTGAAGTCATTCCTTATATGTTTAGAGTATCCTATGAAGATACGATTCAAGCAGGTGCGGCAGGGCAATTTGCTGCTGAACATTTAAATATGAAGAAAGCTGCGGTTATTTCTGACCCAGGAACTGATTATTCAGCTGGATTAGCTAAAGTATTTAAAGAACAATTTGAAAAACTAGGTGGAGAAGTAGTCGTTGAACAATCCTTCTCAGAAGGTGATCAAGACTTCTCAGCGGTTATTTCACAACTATTAACCCAAGACATAGATGTTATTTATTTCCCAGGCTACTACACAGAGGCAGGGCAATTTATTAAACAGGCTCGCGAGATGGGCATTGAGCAACCTATTCTTGGTCCAGACGGATTCGCTAGTCCAATTTTAGTAGAATTAGCAAGTGGTCATGCAAATGACATTTACTATACTTCACACTTTACTTCCGAAGGAGCTACTGGTATTGTAGCTGATTACTTAAAAGCTTACCAAGATAAGTACAACGAAGAATCAGATACGTTCGCAGCACTGGCTTATGATGCGGTAGGACTATTAATTGCTGCTATTGAAGCTTCCGACGCAGAAGACAAAGAAGCAATTGTGAAAGCGCTAGAAGAAACAAAAGACTATGAAGGAGTGACTGGAACGTTCTCAATGGATGAAGAGCATAACCCAGTTAAACCAGCCCTTCTACTTGAATTACAAGACGGACAAGTAGTGAATACAACGTCAATTGAAGTAAAGAAATGAGCTTTTGATTAAAAACTGCTTGACATTGTCGTTTAGACTGTTAAAATATAGTTAATCAATTTTTAAAAGAAAGGAGTCATTGTCATGACTACCCCCTTAAAATCATATTCAATGGCTTCTTTAAGCTATTTAAATAATGTCGTCATTATTATTGCGAAGTAAGACTTCTTAATTTTTTTAGAGAAGTCTATTTTGAGATGAACAAACTTCTCTAGCTTCTCGCAATAATAAGCCAAGAGCAAGTTTGATAGTTCAAACTTGCTCTTTTTATTTAAGAGTATTTTAAAGATTGGCTACTTTTTGAAGGATACATATAACAATAGATAAAGGAGATAAGGAAGATGTTTAAGAAATTAAGTTTAACGGCGATGACCGTTTTAGCTTTAGGAGCTCAATTAGCCTCACCTTTTACAGCATTTGCTGAGAGCGCGTTTAAGTTAGGTGGAAACTTTGAAACAAGTGGTCCGCACGCCGCTTATGGAACACCGATGAAGAAAGCGTTTGAGTTATACTTAAAACAATATAACGAACAAGGTGGTTTTGAGGGCAAAGAGGTTGAATGGGTAGTTTATGATAACAAATCAGACATTACAGAATCGGCTTCTGTTGCCAGCCGTTTAGTTTCAGATGGTGTTGTCGGAGTTGTTGGGCCTGGTACAACAGGAAGTGTATTAGCTGAAGCCCCTGTTTTAGATCAAGCAAAAATTCCTCACGTATTGCCAGCAGCTTCAGGAGACGGTTTGACCCTGGACTCTCAAGGCGATGTTTTAGAATATTTATACCGCGTTTGTTTTGAAGACTCATACCAAGGTGCAGCGGGGGGACAATTTGCGGCTACTGAGTTAGGTAAAACAAAAGCAGCAGTTTTAGAAGATTCAGGTAACGACTTTGCTAAAGGAATTGCTGCATCATTTAAGGAAGCTTTCGAAAAAAATGGAGGCGAAGTGGTTGTCAATGAATCCTTTGCAGAAGGAGATCAAGATTTCTCAGCTATCATTTCAACTCTTTTAAGTAACGATGTGGATGTTATTTACTTTGCTGGATATTACACTGAAGGTGGTATGTTCATTAAGCAAGCTCGTGAAATGGGCTTAGATCAGCCAATCGTTTCAGGAGATGGTTTTACAAGTCCAACTTTAGTTGAACTATCTGGTGGTATGGCTGACGATATTTACTACACTTCAGGATTTTCTGAAAAGTTAGAAAGTGAAAAACTGGACGCTTTCTTAAAATCATATAAAGAAGAGTATGGTGAAGATGCGGATCAGTTTGCTGCTTTATCCTTTGATGCGACAGGTCTATTAGTTGATGCAATTGAACGTGCTGGTTCGACTGATCCAGAAGCAGTTACTAAAGCGTTAAATGAGACAAAGGATTTTGAAGGAGTGACAGGTAAATTTTCAATTGACGAATTACACAACCCACAAAAACCGGTTCTTGTTTTAGAAATGCAACAAGGTGAAGTTGTTAAAGCAACACCAGTCGAAGTGAACTAATAAACATTGATCCAAAAAGCGATGATGTTTGTCATCGCTTTTTTGAAGTTTAAATGATTTTAGATAGAAGGGATGTAAACGATGCAACTGTTTATGCAACAGATGATTAACGGTATTGCTTTAGGAAGTATTTACGCCTTAATTGCTCTGGGGTATACGATGGTTTATGGAACCATTAAATTGATTAACTTTGCCCACGGAGAAGTTTATATGCTTGGCGCTTTCATCGGTTTTTATTTAGTTCAAACCTTTGATATTAATATTTATTTAGCGATGCTCATTGCGATGGCATGTTGTGCCATTATTGGTGTGACTATTGAACGGGTCGCCTATAAGCCACTTAGAAAGTCAACACGAGTGGCTGCTTTAATTACAGCGATTGGCGTTTCTTATTTTATTCAAAACTTAATGGCTTATAAACTTGGACCAGAAGTAAGAGCTTTCCCAGCTGCGATGAAAACACAAGTGTATCGCGTTGGGGGAATTGTGATTAACTCAAAGCAATTATTTGTTTTTATTACGACGATTATTTTAATGATCGTGTTAACACTCATTGTTAACAAAACTAAAATGGGGAAAGCGATGCGTGCTGTTGCGGTAGATGCTGAAGCAGCTCAATTAATGGGAATTGATGTTAACCGCATTATTTCCTTTACTTTTGCTCTTGGTTCTGGGCTAGCAGGTATCGCGGGAGTACTAGTTGGTGTGTATTATAACTCTATCTCGCCGTTTATGGGTGTTACTTCTGGGCTGAAAGCCTTCGTTGCAGCCGTTGTCGGCGGGATTGGAAGTATTCCAGGAGCGATGGTAGGAGGTTACCTCATCGGATTACTAGAAACTCTTGTAACTTATTTAGGCTGGTCAACCTATAAAGATGCAGCGGTTTATGTATTATTAATTATTATTTTACTTGTTTTACCAGCAGGTTTGTTTGGTAAAAATGTTAGAGAGAAAGTGTAGGTGTATAACATGCAACGATTTCATAAACGTAATTTAGCGTGGTTAGGTATGGCATTGTTATGTTATGCATTAATTTGGAGCCTTGTTCATTTTGGCGTCATTACATCTTTTTATCAGCGCGCTTTAATGGATATTATGTTAAACATTATGTTCGCCGTTGGTTTGAACTTAGTTCTAGGTGTAGCAGGACAATTCTCCTTAGGACACGCAGGATTTATCGCGATCGGTGCCTATTCAGGAGCTATTATGAGTACGCGAATGGAGAACGGGACTTACGGTTTAATTTTAGGTGCTCTCGTTGGTGCGGTTATCGCAACAGTTGTCGCTCTTATTGTTGGTATTCCAACCCTTCGTTTACGTGGTGACTATTTAGCCATCGCAACGCTTGGAGTGGCTGAAATTATTCGTGTATTGATCAACAACTTAACGGATTTAACAAATGGGCCGGCGGGAATTAGTGGTATTCCAATGTTAGTGACTTGGCCACTTGTTTATGTTTGTATGGTTTTAACGTTAATGTTTACTTTAAACTATGTGTATAGTAGTGCAGGACGCGCAACTATGGCTATTCAACAAAATGAAATTGCGGCTCAAGCGATGGGAATTAACGTCACGAAATATAAAGTGATTGCTTTTGTTATTGGTGCGATTACCGCCGCGATTGCTGGAACGCTTCAAGCGAGCTATTTAGGAATTGTTGTTCCAGGCGCTTATAACTTCCAACGCTCCATTGATGTCTTAATCATTGTTGTTTTTGGAGGCATTGGAAGCTTTACCGGATCTGTTTTGGCAGCGATTGTACTGGGGATTTTAAACGTTGTTCTTCAAGACTATGGTCAATTACGCATGATTATTTATGCGGTCGCTTTAGTGTTAATTATGATCTTTAGACCACAAGGATTACTTGGCACTTGGGAATTTAAATTAGGACAACGACTATTTCCTAACAAATCATCACAAAAGGAGGCTGTATCATGAGTTTATTAGAAGTTAAAAATGTCAGTCGCTATTTTGGTGGTTTAGCAGCTGTTGCGAATGTATCCATGCATTTTGATGAAGGAGAACTAGTAGGAATTATTGGACCTAACGGAGCAGGGAAAACAACCTTTTTTAACCTAGTAACCGGTGTATATGTTCCTTCTGAAGGTAAAATAACCTTAGCTACTAAAGATGGAGTTCAAGTACTGAACGGACAAAGTCCTGATAAAATTAACGGAATGGGCGTTGCTCGTACTTTCCAAAACATTCGTTTATTTAGTACTCAAACCGTATTAGAAAACGTGATGGTAGCGATGGATCGTAAACAGGGTAATTCTTTATGGTCTTCTTTATTTAGAACAAAAGCTTACTACGATACAGAAGAAACGATGAGAATCCAAGCGTTAGAGCTATTAGAAATGTTCAGCTTAGATCATCTAGCCAACGAAAAAGCACAAAACCTCGCTTACGGGCAACAACGTCGCTTAGAAATTGTTCGTGCCTTAGCAACTGAGCCGCGTATTTTATTCTTAGACGAGCCTGCAGCAGGAATGAACCCAGCAGAAACGAAGGATTTAACGGACTTAATCGCTGAAATTCGTGAGCGTTTCGGATTAACGGTTGTTTTAATTGAACATGATATGTCGTTAGTCATGGAGATTTGTGAGCGTATTTATGTATTAGAGTACGGTCGTTTAATTGCTTCAGGAACGCCAAAAGAAATTCAACAAAATGAAGCCGTTATTCGTGCTTATTTAGGAGGAGAAGCCTAATGTTAAAAGTTCAAGATCTTGAAGTAAACTATGGCATGATTCGAGCAGTCAAAAACATTAGTTTTGAAGTGAATGAAGGCGAAATTGTCACTTTAATTGGAGCTAACGGAGCAGGGAAATCAACCATTTTAAGAACTATTTCTGGTTTAGTTAAACCAACGAGTGGTTCAGTTCAATTTTTAAATGAAGAATTAACTAAGACCTCTGCTAAAAATATTGTTCAATTAGGACTAGCTCAAGTTCCTGAAGGGCGTCATGTTTTTGCGGGGCTAACAGTACAAGAAAACTTAGATTTAGGCGCTTTTTTACGTAATGATAGCCAAGGTATTAAAGAAGATATGGAGCATGTCTTTGAACGCTTCCCTGTTTTAAAAGATCGTTTAAATCAAGATGCAGCGACTCTATCAGGGGGAGAGCAACAAATGTTAGCCATGGGACGTGCTTTAATGACCCGTCCGAAATTGTTACTGTTAGATGAACCTTCCATGGGATTAGCTCCCATTTTTATTAAAGAAATCTTCAATATTATCGAAGATATTAATCGTCAAGGTACAACGGTGTTAGTGGTGGAGCAAAACGCCAATATGGCCTTATCCATTGCTGATCGCGGGTACGTGCTTGAAACAGGAAATGTTGTTTTATCTGGAACAGGTCAAGAGTTACTTGCTAGCCCAGAAGTACAACGCGCTTATTTAGGAGGTTAAAGATGTACGTTAAAGATTATATGACAACGGATTTAATTACGATTGATCCTAAGACGACTGTATTAGAAGCGGTAGATTTAATGGCAGCTCATAATATTCGCCGTCTACCAGTCGTTGATTCCAATACCAACACGTTACTTGGTTTAGTTACTCAAGAAGTGATTGATCGTAACTCACCATCTACAGCGACGAGTTTAGATTACCATGAGCTAAACTATTTATTAAATAAAACAACAGCGGGGGATATTATGATTAAAAAGCCATCCGTTGTAACTCCTCTAGCTTTATTAGAAGAAGCAGCTGTTTTGATGCGTAATGATAAAGTAGGAGCTTTAGTCATTGTGGAAGAAGACAACCAACTTGCTGGAATTATTACTGACAAAGATATTTTCGATGCCTTTGTCGACGTCTTAGGTTATAATACGCCAGGGGTACGCATGACGGTTCAAATTCCAGCTGATGAAGATCGCAGTGGCGTTTTAGACAATATTTTAGAAGTTATGCGTAGTCAAGGCGAAGACGTGGATATTAAACAAATTGTGGTCTTTAGACGAGAAGATCATGTTGAAATTGTTTTCCACTTTGTTAGCTCTGCCGTTTCAGCTATTGAAGAGGTTTTAAACCAAGCAGGTTATACCGTCACTTCCATTATCGAAAAAGTTTAGAAATTTGAAAGTCCATCTTCTTTTTAGAAGGTGGCTTTTTTGTTAATGGAGTAATGGATTGGCTTTGCTTTTGTAAGTCAATTCTTGTAAAATGAACAAAATGAGTAAATGATTAATATATCATTAAAAATACACTTTTGAGTGGAGGTTATTTTGTGGGGCGAACGTTAAAATATGCCTTTAAATATTCATTACCGATGATGATCGGTTATATCGTTTTAGGAGTTTCCTTTGGTATTTTAATGGTGGGATTAGATTATCCTTGGTGGCTGCCGATTTTTATGAGTATTGTGATGTACGGAGGCGCGATGCAGTTTGCATCGGTTGAGCTTTTAACAGCTTCTTTTCATCCTATCAATGCGATCGTGTTGACTCTTTTAGTCAATGCTCGACTTCTTTTTTATGGTCTTTCAATGTTAGATAAATACCAAACGTCCATGCCTAAAAAAGCTTTACTTGCTTTTGGATTGACTGATGAGACATTTGCCTTGAACGTTAGTTTACAAGTGCCCCAATCTCTTGATCCGATTCAAGTCTATTTAGGTGTCACTTATTTTGATTATTTTTATTGGGTAGCCGGAACTGTTTTAGGAGTTGCTGCCGGTCAAGCTTTGCCGATCGATTATACAGGAATTGAGTTTTCATTATCCGCACTTTTTATTATTAATTTTTTTGAACAGATGATAGAAACGAAAGGCTACTTTGCAGGAGCAGTTGGCATAACGATTCCTTTAATTTCACTACTGGTGCTAGGCGCCGATCATTTTATGATTCCAGCGATGACAGGAATTATTTTGACATTTGCTTGGCGTTTTTGGCATAAAAGTAAGGAGGGTGTCCGGTGACAACATCACAAATTATTATTACGATTTTAATTATCGCTGTAGTCACTTATGGTCTACGTTTGGGTCCTTTTTTACTGTTTCCAGGTGATCAATTACCTCCCCGCTTTATTCGCTATTTAGGTCAAGTGTTACCCCCGGCTTCGATGGGACTTTTAGTTGTATTTGTTTTTAAAGATTCAATTGCGACGAACCCCATGCAGTTGATTCCTGAAATGTTAGCTACGGTACTCATTCTTTGTCTCCACTTGTGGAAGCGAAATTTTCTATTAAGTATTGTAGCTGGGACCGTTTTTTATATGGTGCTCGTTCAACAAGTGTTTATCTAAAGCAAAAAGCTCAGCTCATTTTTTTGAGCCGGGCTTTATTTGTTGGTTGGATTAATCTTCGTACATTTGATCTAGCTGCTGTTGAATATCAGGATTATGTAAGTATTCTTCATAAGTTGTGCTCAAGCGGTCGATAATACCTTTTGGTGTTAACTCAATGATTCGGTTACAAGTTGTATTTAATACTTCATAGTCATGAGAAGCTAGAAGAATAACACCTTTAAACTTAATCAGTCCTTCGTTAAGCGAAGTGATGGATTCTAAGTCTAAGTGGTTTGTTGGTTGATCTAAAATTAAGACGTTCGCTTTCGATAACATCATTTTAGATAACATAACACGAACCTTTTCCCCACCGGAAAGAACGTCCACTTCTTTCATAACGTCTTCACCGGTAAATAACATACGACCTAAAAAGCTTCTTAAGAACGTATTATCTTGTTCTTCTTTTTCGGCAAATTGGCGTAACCATTCTAAAATGGACTCTTTATTGCCTTGGAATTCGTCGGTATTGTCTAAAGGTAAGTAAGTTTGGCTAGTTGTCACACCCCATTCAAACGTTCCGCTATCGGGCTCCATATTACCCATTAAAATTTCAAACAAAGTAGTGACCGCAATATCGTTGCGACTTAAGAAAGCAACTTTATCTTCACGGCTTAAAGTAAAGGTGACATTGTCTAACACTTTTTCGCCATCAATCGTTTTAGAAAGATTTTCTACTCGTAAGACGTCGTTACCAATCTCGCGCTCTGGGGAGAAGCCAACATAAGGGTAGCGACGGGATGAAGGTTGAATATCATCTAAGGTGATCTTTTCAAGTAAACGGCGACGAGAAGTAGCCTGTCTAGACTTTGAGGCGTTCGCTGAGAATCGTGCGATAAAGGCTTGTAGCTCTTTAATTTGTTCTTCTTTTTTCGCATTTTGATCAGCTGCCATTTTAGCAGCTAGTTGGCTAGACTGTAACCAGAAGTCGTAGTTTCCTACGTATAATTGGATTTTACCAAAGTCTACGTCTGCCATATGAGTACAGACCGTGTTTAAGAAGTGACGGTCGTGGGAGACGACAATAACCGTATTAGGAAAATCTAAAATAAAGTCACTTAACCAGTCAATCGCTTTAGCGTCGAGTCCGTTCGTCGGCTCGTCTAAAAGTAAGTTGTCGGGACGACTAAATAATGCTTGGGCTAGTAAAACTTTAATTTTATCTGGCTCAGGCAAATCTTTCATCAACGCGTGGTGTAATTCCGTCGGAATACCTAAACCTTGTAGCATGTTACTTGCATCAGATTCAGCTTCCCATCCGCCCATTTCTGCAAAGGCTGCTTCTAATTCACCAGCGCGAACGCCATCTTCTTCACTGAAATCTTCTTTCATATAGATTGCGTCTTTTTCTTTCATAATGTCATATAATTTTTTATGTCCCGTTAAGACCGTATCCATGACTGAATAGTCTTCAAATCCGAAGTGGTCCTGGCTTAAAACAGCTAAGCGCTCATTAGGGTCCATCGTCACTGTTCCTGTGGAAGGTTGAATTTCACCGGATAAAATTTTTAAAAAAGTAGATTTTCCTGCACCGTTAGCGCCGATGACACCGTAACAGTTTCCAGGAGTAAAAGTAATATTTACATCTTCAAATAGTTTGCGATCAGCAAAGTGCAAACTTACGTTCGATACATTAATCAAAGTATCAAAACCTCCTCATTGATAAACTTCTTACCGATCATAGCACAAATAAGTAAGGTTTAATACACAAAAATCCCTTTCATTTTAGAATAACGAAAGGGATCTTATAAAGTCTTATTTATTACGTAATCTTAAAGCGTTGAGTAGAACTGAGACTGAACTAAAACTCATTGCTAAAGCAGCAATCATTGGGTTAAGCAATGGGCCGTTAAAGAACAGATAAAATAATCCCATTGCAAACGGAATTCCAATCGCATTGTATCCAAAAGCCCAAAACAAGTTTTGTTTAATATTAGCAATGGTTGCTTTACTTAAATGAATTGCTTGGGGCACACTTGTTAATTGTCCATTCATTAAAACGGCATCCGCTGATTCAATCGCAATATCCGTTCCATTCCCAATAGCCATACCAATATCAGCTTGAACAAGGGCCGGTGCATCGTTAATTCCGTCTCCAACCATAATGACTTTTTTACCTTCTTGTTGAAGTTCTTTAACGATCGATGATTTATCTTCTGGTAAAACTTCACTAAATACTCGTTGAATGCCTACTTGATCAGCAATAGCGTGAGCAGTTTGTTCATGATCTCCTGTTACCATTACCACTTCACGGTTTAAATCAGTCATCTTTCTAATAGCGACTAAACTATTTTCTTTAACCGGATCACTTACGGCAATAATTCCAACAACTTGATCATCTAAAGCAATTAGCATAGGTGTTTTACTTTGCTTTGCTAAGGTATGCAGATCTTTTAATAGAGTACTATCCATATGGATGTCTTTCATTAACTTTTGGTTGCCAATACGTAAAGTATGCCCTTCTATCTCTGCTTCTAATCCTTGTCCGGTAATACTATCAAAAGAAGTAGGAGTCGTTAAAGTAATGTTTTTTTCTTTCGCGTATTGAACAATAGCAGTGCCTAAAGGGTGTTCGGATGCATCTTCAGCACTAGCCACTAAATAGAGAATCCGCTCTTCATTATAATCAGGAAGAACAGTAAAATCAGTGACGATAGGTTGCCCTTTTGTAATCGTTCCTGTTTTATCTAATAGAACAACATCTGCATCATGAATTGTTTGTAGAGCGGCTCCTGATTTAATTAAAATACCTTTACTTGCGCCATTTCCCGTTGCAACCATAATCGATGTCGGTGTCGCTAGTCCTAAAGCACATGGACAAGCAATGATTAATACACTAATGAAAATGTTTAATGCAAAACCAAGGCCGTGATCACTAAAGAAGTACCAACCCAGTCCTGAAAGAATCGCTAATACAATAACGGTCGGTACAAAATAGCCAGAAATAACATCTGCCAATTGAGCGATTGGGGCTTTTGTTCCTTGAGCCTCTTGAACCATTTGGACGATTTTACTTAACATCGTATCAGCGCCCACATGGGTTGCTTCATAAATAAATGAGCCAGTTTTGTTAACACTTGCGCCGGTGACCGTGTCTCCGACATTTTTTTCAACTGGCACACTTTCGCCGGTTAACATGGATTCATCAATGGCGGAGCGTCCCTCAATAATAACCCCATCTACAGGAAGGCTTTCTCCAGGTCTAATTTGAATTTTATCTCCCACTTGAACAGAAGCGACATCTATTTCTTGAAGAGAACCATCCTTTTGCACTACTCGAGCAACAGGAGGGGTTAAATCCATCAGTGCTTTAACAGCGGCTGACGTTTTTCCTTTAGCGATCTCTTCCATATAGCGCCCAGCATGCATTAGCGTTAAAATCACTGCGACGGATTCAAAATAAACGTGTAAATGGGATGAACCTCCGATTTGTTGAGTCATCACTTGATAAGTAACATATAAACCTTGTAAAAAGGCGGCGGTCGTTCCAATCGCAACTAATGCATCCATATTTGGGTGGCCTTTAAAAAGAGTTTTAAACCCTCGAGAATACATTTGATGACCTAAAGCCATCACGGGTACCGTTAAAGCTAATTGCACTAAAGCGTTATTTAATGGATGAATGGCGGGGTTGATAATAGAGGGTAAAGGCATGCCGATCATCGGTCCCATTGTTAAAATAAATAGAGGCACGGTAAAAACGGCCATCCATATCAGTTGTTGTTTCATTTGTTGCAAACGATTTTGTTTACGAGCTTGTTCTTCTTCATATTGAAGACGAGCATCTTGTTGTAGGCTTGCTTTGTATCCAGCGTCTTTGACGGTTTGAATGATTAAATTCCCTTGGGGCGTATGTTTCCAATCAACGGTAAGTGTTTCATTCGCTAAATTGACTTGAGCTAAAGCGACCTCTTCTAATTGATTGACCGCTTTTTCAACGGTTTGCGCACAACTAGCACAGGTCATTCCTTCAATGGAATAAGTTTGATGGGATGCCCCTTCTTCAAGCTCCATGGAATAACCCGCTTCTTTGACCACTTGTTGTAATGTTTCTTCATTAATTTCTTTTGGATTATAGGTCACGCTGGCTTTTTCAGTAGTTAAATTGACACTAGCGGATTCTACACCCGGCTGATCGTTTAAAGCTCTTTCGATTGTTTGAGCGCAACTGGCACAATTCATGCCGTGAATAACAAATGTTTGTTTCATTGTAAAATTCCTCCTTTAGTTGAGATGACAAGTACATTGACCTTCAGGACAGGTACAAAGTACTTCATCAGGGGCGTTTAGCTTTTGTTGCTTAAGTTGATCTGTCAGTATTTGAATATCGTCTTTCGATAAAGACATCATATCCATTAAGTGACTTAAAAGAGATACGTGTTTTTTATGACAAGTCCGTTGGATTAAATGATCAAGAGTCGCATTTAAAGCATCTTGTTCAGAAATGGCTGCGTTAAATGTATAAGGTCTTTGGGTCGTATCTTTAATGAGCAGCTCTTTTTTCTCTAAACGACTAATGAGTGACTTAATCGTTCCTTCTTTCCATGAAGTAAGATTTAAAACAGTATCAATAATTTCACGACTTGTACAAAAAGGGTGAGCCCAAACGGTTCGCATAATAAGCCACTCGCTTGGGGTAATATCTAAAGCAATGGATTGAATTTGAGACATAATAGATCCTCCTCACACCTTAAGTTTACATGTGTAAACTAATTAAGTCAACTATATTAATAACCCTTCACAAGATTGATATACCACTACATCTACTTAAGGCGAAAATTTGTTCGCACAACATATCGGTTTTAAGTCTTGAACTTCCTAAAAGAGACTGTTATAGTTTAGTAGCGACTGAATGTCGAAGAAAAGAATAATAAGAAAAGAGGTTAGATCATGCTTGTTGTATACATGACGATGACGGGACAAACCCGTCGTTTTGTTAATAAATTAGACTTGCCCTCTTTAGAGATTACACAAGAAAATATGTATACAGAAATCAATAAGCCATTTATTATCATTGTTCCGACTTATCAAGGCGAAGCAACTGATATTATGTATGATTTGTTAGAAACAGGGAATAATGCAGCTTATTTTAAAGGTGTAGCCGGTGGAGGCAATTTAAACTTTGGGACTTTATTTTGTTACACAGCTAAAGATATTGCCCGAGATTTTAATGTTCCTTTACTTCATATGTTTGAGTTTCAAGGAAATGATAAAGATGTCAAAATTATAAAGGAGAAGGTGCAAGAAATTGGATCAACCAGTATTGAAAAGTAAACCAACCGAAGTAACTTATTTTAAATTAAATAACGAATTAAACCGCCCGATTGATAATAAAATTCCTCTTCATAAAGACCAAGAAGCAGTGAGAGCTTTCTTCTTAGAACACGTCAACCCTAACACTGTCTTTTTCTATACATTGGACGAGAAGTTAGACTATTTAATTGATAATGATTTTTTAGAAGAAGAGTTTTTAAATAAATATGACCGTGAATTTGTTAAAGAATTGATGAAGTCGACTTACGATAAGAAGTTCCGTTTCCGCTCCTTTATGGGTGCGTTTAAGTTTTATCAACAATACGCCATGAAGACAAACGACAACCAACGTTATTTAGAGCGTTTCGAAGACCGTGTTGTATTTAATGCGCTCTTTTTAGCAAACGGAGACGAAGAATTAGCGATAGCCATTCGCGACGAAATGATTTCTCAACGTTACCAACCAGCCACTCCTACCTTCTTAAACGCTGGTCGTAAGCGCCGTGGAGAGTTAGTGTCTTGTTTCTTAATTGAAGTAACAGACGATATGAACAGTATTGGTCGTGCGATCAACTCTGCACTCCAATTATCAAGAATTGGTGGCGGTGTGGGGGTCAACTTATCGAATATTCGTGCTGCGGGAGATCCAATTAAACAAATCGAGAACGCTTCAAGTGGTGTTGTTCCTGTAATGAAGTTATTAGAAGATAGTTTCAGTTACTCTAACCAATTGGGTCAACGTAACGGAGCAGGAGCTGTTTATATTAACATCTTCCACCCAGATATTGTTGCTTTCCTATCAACGAAGAAAGAAAACGCTGATGAAAAGATTCGTGTAAAAACTCTCTCTCTAGGACTTGTTGTGCCGGATAAGTTTTACGAATTAGTTCGCAAAAATGAAAACATGTATCTATTTAGTCCATATGACGTAGAACGTGTCTACGGTAAGCCGTTTTCTTATGTAGATATTACAAAAGAATATGACAACATGGTCAACAACCCTGAAATTAAAAAGACGAAAGTCTCAGCTCGCGAACTAGAAGATGAAATTAGTAAACTACAACAAGAATCAGGTTATCCATATATTATGAACGTGGATACCGCTAACCGCACGAACCCAATTGATGGAACGATCATTATGAGTAACTTATGTAGCGAAATCTTACAAGTTCAAACGCCTTCAGTTATCAATGACCGTCAAGAATATGAAGTGATGGGAACAGATATTAGTTGTAACTTAGGATCGACAAACATTCCTAACATGGTACAATCTCCGGATTTTGCTAAATCTGTTGAAGTGGCAGTTCGTGCTTTGACTTATGTTACTGATCATTCGTCCATTGAAGCAGTCTCAACAATTAAAAAAGGAAACGATTTATACCATACAATTGGTTTAGGCGGTATGGGACTTCATACCTTATTTGCCTTAAATCAAATGGAGTATGGTTCGCCAGAATCCATTGAATTAACAGAAGCTTATTTCTATGCGTTAAACTACTACAGCCTAAAAGCGTCAAATAAAATCGCTAAAGAACGTGGCGAAACGTTCCATGACTTTGAAAAATCTGACTACGCTAACGGAACTTATTTTGATCCGTACATTGAATCACCTTTAACCTTAACTTTTGATAAAGTAAAAGAGGTTCTCAAAAATGTTCCCTTACCAACTAAGGAAGATTGGCAAGCGCTAAAAGAAGCGGTTCAACAAGACGGATTATATCACCAATACCGTATGGCCATTGCACCAACAGGGTCAATTAGTTATGTCAACGAAACAAGCGCAAGTTTACATCCAATTACCCAATTAGTTGAAGAACGTCAAGAAAAAACCATTGGAAAAGCGTATTACCCAGCGCCTTATTTATCCAATGATACGATTGGCTATTATAAGTCAGCTTATGACATTGACCAACGTCTCATTATTGACGTTTACGCTGCTGCTCAAAAGCATATCGATCAAGGAATGTCTTTAACATTATTTATGCGTTCTGAACTTCCTGAAGGAATGTATCCATGGAAAGAAGGACGTACAAATAAGATGACAACCCGAGACTTAAACTTACTGCGTCACTACGCTTGGAATAAAGGAATTAAATCACTTTATTACGTTAGAACCTATACTCAAGACGGCGAGACCGTTGGAAGCAACTCTTGCGAGAGCTGTACTATTTAATGAAGAAAGGATCGATAACATGTCAAACGACTATATCCGTAAAGCTCGTTTAACCCATAGCGATTATTTACAAGATGATGGGACTTATAAAGCAATGAACTGGAACGATGTAGAAGACATTATTGATAAATTAACTTGGGAGAAGTTAATTGAACAATTTTGGGTGGATACACGGGTTCCTTTATCAAACGATTTAGACGATTGGCGTACTCTTTCTGATGAAGAAAAAGACGTCGTCGAAAAAGTATTCGGTGGACTCACATTACTTGATACAATGCAAGGAGAAACGGGAGTCAGCCGTTTAAGAGAAACCGTTCGTACCCAAATGGAAGATGCGGTATTATCAAACATTGAATTTATGGAAAACTTACACGCTAAAAGTTATTCATCTATTTTCAGTACATTAAACACGCCTGCCGAAATTGATGAAATTTTCCGTTGGACAAATAGTAATAAATACTTACAAAAGAAAGCCCAAACAGCGATTGATGTGTATGATAACGGAACACCACTGCAAGCTAAAGCAATGAGCGTAATGTTAGAATCTTTCTTATTCTATTCAGGGTTTTACGCCCCTCTACACTTTTTAGGTACAAACCGTTTACCTAACGTAGCGGAAATTATTAAATTAATTATTCGTGATGAGTCGGTTCACGGGACGTATATTGGTTATAAATTCCAATTAGGAATGAATGAATTACCGGAAGAAGAACAAGAAGAATTGAAACAATGGGTTTATGACCAAGTGTATGCTTTTTATTTAAACGAAGAAAAGTATACGGAATTAATTTATGATCAAGTCGGTTGGACGGAAGACGTGAAAATCTTCGTTCGTTATAACGCTAATAAGGCGCTACAAAACTTAGGGCTGGATCCGCTATTCCCTGATACGGCAGACGACGTTAACCCAATTATTATGAACGGTATTTCTACCGGATCATCAAACCATGACTTCTTCTCTCAAGTAGGAAACAGCTACTTAGTTGGACAAGTAGAAGCGATGTCTGATGATGACTATTTAAATTTTACTTAAAAATAAGGCTCGCCTTGCGGCGAGCTTTTTTGTGTATTGTAAACCATTAATTGTCACAAATTATAAAATTAGTTAATAAAAGTTTATTGTGAAGGATAAATGGGGTAAACTGAATACTGTAAGCGTTTAAATTACCAGGGGAGGAATAAAAATGAACGTTTTTGAAAGAGTTGAACAATCAGTACGAGGTAAAGGAGTACGCATTGTATTTCCTGAGCCGACGGATGCGCGTATTTTAAGAGCTGCGGTTCGTTTACAATATGATCAAATTGTTGAGCCGGTTTTAGTAGGCGATAAAGAGGAAACAATTGCTTTAGCTAAAGAATTAGATTTAGATATTTCTAGCTTAGAATTAATCGATCCGGCAGATTATCCAGAAGATAAAGCACAAGCAATGGTCGAAGAGTTTGTTCTTCGCCGTAAGGGTAAAGCAACTCCGGAACAAGCAAGAGAAGCGATTAAGGACCCAATGTACTTTGGAACGATGCTAGTTCAACTAGATATTGCCGATGGATTAGTGGCGGGTGCTGCAACATCTACAGGAGATGTGGTTCGTCCAGCTCTACAAATCATTAAAACAGCGCCAGGATCTTCAATTATGAGTGGTTGTTTTGTGATGGTCCCTCCAAGTGAAGAAGCACGAACATTAGTATTTGCTGACTGCGCGATTAATATTAATCCAACTGCTGAACAATTAGCTGATATCGCTCAACAAACTGTGCGTACGGGTAAAATCTTTGGCGTTGATCCAAAAGTAGCGATGTTAAGTTTTTCAACTAGAGGATCTGCTAGCTCACCGGAAGTAGATAAAGTAGTTGAAGCAACTCGTATTTTAAAAGAAACATCACCTGAATTAGATGTTGATGGTGAATTGCAATTTGATGCAGCTTACAGTCCTATCGTAGCTCGTCAAAAAGTATCGGACTCTACTGTAGCAGGAGAAGCGACAATTTTCGTCTTCCCAGACTTAGAAGCGGGAAATATTGGTTACAAAATTGCTCAACGTTTAGGGAGTTATGACGCGGTCGGTCCTATTTTACAAGGAATGGCTAAGCCGGTGTGTGACTTATCCCGTGGATGTAACGAAGACGATATTTATCGCGTAGCGATGATTACTGCCTTAGATGCTTTAACAGATTAATAGAACAAAAACCAGGAACGGCGGTTCCTGGTTTTATTTATAAATAAAAAATCCCCACCGAGGTGAGGATTCAATCGATATTAATTATTCACCAGCATCTTGTGCATCGACATCTGTTTCTTCTTCATGATCGACAGCGTCAACATCTTCTGCATCAGCGTCAGCATCTGTCATGTCGGCATCTTCTACGGGTTCTTCATAAGTACCGTCTTCTTGAATGATCGCAGTTGGAATGTCATCCACTGTACCGAAATACCACTCGACTAATTCGCCACCTTCAAGGGTTTGAGAAACAACACCTAGTTCAGCAAATTGTTTGTCTAATAAGTAAGTCCAATAAATGGCTTCGGCAGGATCAATCGCATGGCCTTCAATTTCAGAAATAATTCCTTCTTCTTGGTCAAAAGTAAAGGTTACTTTGTCTTGAGATTCTAAAACTTCTAAAATAGATTTACCGGCCACATCTTTAGCTGTAAAGTGAGCAATTTGTTCTTCACCTACATAGAAGCGGAAAACAGCTTCATCGGCTGCAGGTGTTTCATCACCAGTTGTTTCATCAGCTTCTTTAGTTTCGTCCGCTTGACTTTCGTTCTTATCTTGACTAGTTGCGTCAGTTGATTCAGCTGATTCTGAAGATTCTAGTTGTGATTCTACGCTCGATTCTGATACACTTTCAGTAGCAGGTTCTGTGGCAGTATCTTGTTTATTTCCACAAGCAACCAATACTAAGGATAGAAAAGAAAGAGCAATTAACTTTGCTTTATTCATAATTATCAAGGCCTCCTTATAATATGCGTCCTTTATTAGTAAATGTACCAATTTATCTAGTGTAAGTCAATGGAAAACGCTTTAGGCCCTGTTTAAAATTGAAAATAATTAAAGGAATGAACACAATGGTTTTTAAAATAAAAAGTACCAGTCCTGAAACAACCCAGCATATCGCTCAAGCATTTATTAAGTTATTGCCTCAAGGAAGTGTCGTTTTACTCGAAGGAAATTTAGGAAGTGGTAAGACAACCTTTACTAAAGGGATTGGCGCAGGTTTAAATATTAAACGTGCGATTAAAAGTCCTACTTATACAGTCATTAAAGAGTACTCTCTAGAAACAGGGGGGTTATTGGTGCATGTTGATGCTTATCGTTTAGAAGAAGGTGGCGAAGAGACGGTTGATCTTTTATACTATTTAACAGATCAAAACTACCTTTTTATCGAATGGTCGCAATTTTTAGAAGATTCTTTACCTAATGATTATTTAAAAGTACGTTTTACACCGCAAGAGTCCTTTAACGAGCGACTAATTGAATTTGAATCTCATGGGGATCAATATGACGAAGTCCTCCGGCAATTACAAGAGGTGTTAGCCGATGAATGAAACAGCTCAACTGACCATTAGACAAGCGCATCCAACTGATTTAGAACCATTAGTTGAATTATATGAGCAACTAGCTACTGAAACGGCCTTTTTAACGGATGACCAGGTCAATAAATCAAAGACAAAGCGCACTTACCAAATGACGCAACAAATAGATCAATATAGTCGCAGTCTCACCTCGATTATGCTTGTAGTAGAGCTACAAGAAGAGATTATCGCTCTTGGAACATTGGCTACCTTACCCGGATCGAGACAATCCCATGTCGCTGAAGTGGGGATTGGTGTGTTAAAAGATTATTGGGCAAACGGCATTGCTTCTATTTTATTAGAGGAATTATTATACTTTGCCAAAGAGACAGCGCTTAAAGTGATTACTTTAGAAGTGGTTCAAGAAAATAAACGAGCTATCGCTTTATATAAAAAGTTTGGTTTTAAGATCGTCGGCTCTTTATCCCAACGCCTACAAGCCGATCAAATATATTACGACACTTATATGATGGAATACTTATTATAAACAGTAAAGGAAGAAACGAATGTACTATTTACAATTACTTACAATTAACGCTGATTTAAATATTAAATTGAACGAACCTTTAGCTCCTTACACTTACACTAAAGTGGGTGGGGCAGCCGATGCACTTATTTTCCCTAAAACGTTGGAAGAAGTGAAGCAAGTGGTTGATTGGGTAAAAGAAAAGCAAGTTCCTTTAACGGTACTGGGTAATGCCAGTAATTTGATTGTTCGTGATGGTGGATTGCGTGGGGTTGTTATGATGTTGACAGACCTTCGCGATATTACCATCGATCAAGAAACAGTCACAGCACTGGCAGGAGATAGTTTAATTGAAACAACTCAACTGGCAAAAAAAGCTCACTTAACCGGGTTAGAATTTGCCTGTGGTATACCTGGCAGTATCGGCGGAGCAGTTTATATGAACGCGGGCGCTTATGGAGGCGAAGTTAAAGATGTCATTCACACAGTGGATGTTTTGACCCGTGAAGGAGAGTTTAAAACTTATACGAATGAAGAGATGGCATTTACTTACCGAAATAGTTTCATTCAACAAACAGGAGATATCGTCTTATCGACTACCTTTATATTAGAAAAAGGTGACTATGACGCTATTAACGAACGCATGGTTGAGTTAACGGAGCTAAGGACATCACGACAACCTTTAGAATATCCATCCTGTGGTAGTGTGTTTAAACGACCTGAAGGGCACTTTGTCGGACCGATGATTCGTGAAGCCGGTCTGCAAGGTTTCCAAATAGGTGGCGCACAAGTATCAATGAAACACGCTGGGTTTATTGTCAATAAAGGTGGCGCAACGGCTACTGATTACATTCAACTCATTCGACATATTCAAGAAGTGATCGATGAAAAATTTCAAATTAAACTAGAACCAGAAGTAAGAATTATTGGCGAAGAGGGTTAACTTTATATTGTACCGATAAGAAGAGATTGTTATAATACTTAAAACCTTTAATCATTAGACATCGTCGGACACAAGGGGTCGCGATGTCTAATTTTATGCGATCAATCATCGAAATAGAAAGTAGGCGATAAAATGAAGCCAACGTTAGCAGTTGAATTAAAAAATGTTTATCAAGAATATAATGGTGACACGGTCTTAAGTGGTATCGATATGGCGTTAGAAAAAGGAAAATTTTACACATTGCTCGGCCCTTCCGGGTGCGGAAAGACGACGTTACTTCGTATTATCGCCGGCTTTTTAAAACCAACAGCAGGGGAGATTTATTTAAATAATCAAAAAATTACCCACTTGCCCGCAAATCGACGTCAAGTAAATACGGTTTTTCAAGATTATGCGCTATTTCCTCATTTAACCGTGGAAGAAAATATTGCCTTTGGGTTAGAAGTTAAAGGGGTCGATAAAAAAACGATTGCCCAAAAAGTAGACGAAGTCCTTGAAATGGTTCGGTTAACAGGCTTTAAAAAACGTAATATTCAAGCCCTTTCTGGAGGGCAACGTCAACGCATTGCGATTGCCCGAGCTTTGGTGAATGAACCTAAAGTATTACTGTTAGACGAACCTTTAAGTGCTTTGGACCATAAACTAAGAACTCAAATGCAGTATGAATTGCGAAGAATTCAACAAAAGTTAGGCATTACGTTTGTTTTTGTTACCCACGATCAAGAAGAAGCTTTAGCCTTGTCTGATTGGATTTTCGTCATGGATCAAGGAAAAATTGTCCAATCCGGTTCGCCCGTTGATATTTATGACGAACCCATCAATCGATATGTTGCTAATTTTATTGGTGAGAGTAATATTTTACCCGGTGTGATGATTGATGATTATAAAGTGAAGTTTTTAGACCATCTTTTTGAATGTGAGGACGGTGGGATTGCGTCAGGCGAAGAGATTGAAGTGGTCCTTCGTCCGGAAGATATTAAATTGTCTGTCGATCGACCGAGTGTCATAAAAGGTGTTATTCGTTCTGTTTTATTTAGAGGCGTCTTTAATGAATTGATGGTGGAAGTCACTCCTCAAGTGCGTTTGATGGTTCATACAACTCAAAAGATGGAAGAAGGCCAATCTGTCTTTATTCACATTCAACCTAGTGCGATTCATGTTATGCGCTTTAATGAAACAGAAGAAGACTTTGATGCGCGGATTGAAACTTATGACGTGGAGGAAAACTCATGAAATCTCGGATCCATTTACTTTTAGCGTTACCTTATTACGCTTGGTTATTATTTTTTGTGGTGACTCCTTTAGGGCTTATTTTTTATCGTTCTTTTTTTGATCATCATGGGCAACTGACCTTAGCAAACTATCTTCACTTTTTTACTCGCTTTGAGTATTTAATGATGACTTTTAATTCGTTTTTAGTAGCAGGTAGTGTTACGTTGATTACTTTGCTGATTGCTTACCCTACCGCTTACTTTCTATCTAAGTCAGTTCATAAGGAATTAGGTCTATTGTTAATTATTATTCCTACATGGATTAATTTATTGTTGAAATCCTATGCATTTATTGGCATTTTAAGTCATAATGGCGTGATCAATCAATGGCTCAGCTGGTTAGGGATTGGGCCGTTAAAGCTTTTATTTACAAAGCCGGCTTTTATTTTGGTGGCGAGTTATATTGAGCTTCCGTTTATGGTGTTACCTATTTATAACGCTTTAGATGATATCCCCATTTCTTTATCAGAAGCAAGTTTTGATTTAGGCGCGACTACTTGGCAAACGATTCGTAAAATTTTAATCCCTCTTTCTCTACCCGGTGTTCGTAGCGGAGTTCAAGCGGTGTTTATTCCGACGCTGTCACTATTTATGATCGCTCGTTTAATTGGCGGTAATCGTATTATTACGCTGGGAACAGCGATTGAGCAACATTTTCTAACCACTCAAAATTGGGGAATGGGTTCAGCTATCGGCGTTATTTTAACGCTATTAATGTTTTTAGTTATGTATTTAACGAAAGAACGACCAAAAGGAGGTCGGTCTTTATGAAAGACTCTTTCAGCCGCTTATATTTAGGATTGGTATTAATAATTTTATATTTTCCATTAGTTTTTTTAGCGGTTTATTCTTTTAACCAAGCAGGAACGATGAATCAATTTGAAGGTTGGACGATGGAGCATTACATAAATCTGTTGGCCGATCAGCGGTTATGGTTGTTTGTTTTAAATACCTTTATTGTTGCTTTAATAGCAGCGACGATTGCGACAATCATCGGAACTTTTGGAGCAATTTATATTCATTATTTAAAAAAGAAAAACCATCAATCCATCCTTTTACAATTAAACAATGTCCTTTTAGTGACACCAGATGTTTTAATGGGCGCAAGTTTTTTAGTGTTATTTTCGACTGTTATTCCTTTAACTTTAGGCTTTGGAACGGTAGTTTTAGCCCATATCGCTTTTAGTGTACCCATCGTTGTGTTAATCGTTTTGCCTCGCTTAAAAGAACTGCCCGATTCGTTAATTGATGCCGCCCTTGATTTAGGAGCCAGTTATCCTCAAGCCTTATGGCGCATTGTTCTTCCAAGTATTGCTAAAGGAATTAGAGCTGGCTTTTTTATGGCTCTTACTTATTCACTGGATGATTTTGCGGTGACTTTCTTTGTGACAGGAAATGGCTTTAGTACGTTATCTGTGGAGATTTATTCTCGAGCAAGACAAGGGGTTAGTTTAGAAATTAATGCTTTAAGTACTTTAATTTTTTTAGTAACTTTATGCCTTGTTTTAGGCTATTATTTCCTTGAAACGAGTCGAATAAAAAGAAAGGAGGGCTTGATTAAATGAAACGTTTAATAGGAGCCTTTCTAGGTATATGCGCTTTAGTCGTCCTTTTAACATCAGCTAAGTACGTGTTGGAACATGGAAAGAAAGCCAGTGGTGAAGATGTGGTGACTCTTTATAATTGGGGAGACTATATTGATCCGGATTTAATTACTCAATTTGAAGAAGAAACAGGCTACCAAATAGAGTATGAAACTTTTGACTCTAATGAGGCAATGCTGGCTAAAATTGAACAAGTAGGCACTTCCTTTGATTTAGCTGTTCCTAGTGACTATATGATTGAGTTAATGATTCAAAAGGAGATGTTACTTCCTTTAGATCATAAGAAAATTCAAGGCATGGAGCATTTAGATAAACGCTTTTTAGACTTACCCTTTGATCCGAATAATCGCTATTCAATTCCATACTTTTGGGGAACTTTAGGTATTCTTGCTAACGAGCAATTGGTTGATGTGAGTCAACTTACTTCTTGGCAAGATTTATGGAAAGAAGAATTTAAAGATAATTTGTTACTTTATGATGGAGCAAGAGAAGTGTTAGGATTTGCTCTTCAAGCAAAGAGGCGTAGTTTAAATGATCGTAATATCGCTCATTTAAAGGAAGCTCGAGATGATATTTGGCGTTTATTACCGAATGTGCGCGGGTTTGTTGCGGATGAAATTAAAATGTATATGGTCCAAGAAGAAGCTGCATTGGCAGTGACCTTTTCCGGTGAAGCCAGTGCTGCGATGGAAGAAAGTGACTATTTAGTGTATATTATCCCCCAAGAAGGATCGAATATATGGTTTGATAATTTAGTTATCCCCAAAACAGCACGAAATTTAGAAGGGGTTTACGCTTTTATTAACTTCATGTTGCGACCCGAAGTGGCTGCTCAAAATTCAGAATACATTGGTTATTCTACGCCTAATAAAGAAGCGTTGAATTATATTGATCCTGAGTTATTGAATAATCCAGCTTTTTATCCCGATGAAGCGGTCATAGAAGAGTTGGAGATGTATTTAAATTTAGGTCAAGAGATTCTTATTCAATATAATAATTTATATTTAGAAGCAAAAATGGGACGTTAAAAGAGGAGGTATTATAGATGATGCATACGCTTTACCAATTGATTCGTTTTTCAATTGTTGGCGTGGTGGTAACGTTAGCCGACTTTATTGTCTTCACGCTCCTTATTAAAGGGTTACACGTTGAATATTTATGGGCGCAAGGCATTGCGTTTATCGCAGCGACGGTTTTAAATTATGTTTTAAGTATGCGCTACGTATTTAAAAGTAAATCCATCACTCATCGTGAAAAAATAAACGAATTACTAATCTTTTTCCTATTAAGTATTATCGGTGGCGGCTTAAATATGTTATTATTATATTTAAGTGTTGAAAAGATTCAATTATCCCTTTGGGTATCAAAAATACTCGTAACAGGAATTGTGATGCTATTTAACTTTATTTCCAGAAAACTAATTTTAGATCAATCATAAAAAGTAGAAAGGGCTAGGTGTATGAACCATCAACCAATCTTAAGTATTGTTGTACCATGTCATAACGAAGAAGAAACACTTCATCCATTTTTAGATGAAGTATTGAAAATTAAGGATCAACTTGCCCAAGTGCAATTTGAAGTGTTATTTATTAATGATGGTTCAACAGACCGAACCCTAGAAGTAATGAAAGAATTACACGATCGCTATCCGCAACTGGTTTATTATTTATCTTTTTCTAGAAACTTTGGTAAAGAAGCTGGGATTATCGCAGGTCTCGAGCATGTAAGCGGAGATTATGTGGCGATTATGGATGCAGACTTACAAGATCCGCCTTCGATGTTAGTGGAGATGTATGAAGGAATTACTAAAGAAGGGTACGACGTGGTCGCTACTCGCCGAGTGGATCGTCAAGGAGAGCCACCGATTCGTTCTTTTTTCGCGAATGCTTATTATAAGATTAATAACTTCATCTCTGATGTTCACTTAGAAGAAGGGGCCCGAGACTTTCGCTTAATGACCCGCCAAGTTGTGGACGCAGTGTTAGCTCTTCCAGAACGTAACCGCTTTTCAAAAGGAATTTTTAGTTGGGTTGGCTTTGACGTTAAGTATCTCGACTACGAAAATGTGGAACGGGTTGCAGGAGAGACTTCTTGGTCGTTCTTTTCCTTATTTAAGTATGCTTTAGAAGGTATTGTAAACTTTTCTGACTTCCCGCTAAATTTAGCTTCTTGGGTGGGAATGATTACCTTCCTAGGTGCCATTATTTACGGAATTTACATTATTATTCATACGCTTACTTTCAAAACAAACCCACCTGGATGGCCTACTTTAGCTGTATTGGTCGTTGGAATGGGAGGGTTACAGCTGTTTTGTTTGGGCATTGTCGGTAAATATATTGCCAAAATTTTCATTGAAGGAAAGCAACGTCCTCTTTATTTAACAAAAGAAGCTAAACTACCTTATAGAGAAAAAGAAAACGTGTAAAGGCATGTCGCTTTTACACGTTTTTTTCAGTTTAAAAGAGAAGTCCGATCCCGAAGCCAATGACTTGTGCTAAGGAGGTGACAATTAAAATACGCACGGAACAAATAAAAGTTTTGGTTTTAACTTGTTGCTTTTGAAATATTCGGTGTTGTTTTAAAACAAAGGGAATCGTAAGTAACGTCAATGCGTAAGTCCAAGGAGCGATCTTTAGTAGAACACTTATGATAATCGCACCATAAGCAATGAGATGATTCAAACCAAATAATTGAACCGCTCGTTTTTGACCAATATAAGAGACTAACGTATGTCGGTTGTTTAAAAGATCTTCTTCTAAATCGCACGTATTATTCGCAAGCATCACATTGGCAATCCATAGGACTAAGGGCAAACTTAATATAAAAATAGATAAAACCGTGTTAGTTTTCCAAATAAAATAAGGATGAAGGTTGATACGAACAACTATTAAAGGAATCAAAAGCCCATGGATAGACCACTAGCGACTTCTCCTACGGGTAAGCTGTTTAAAGGACGCGGTCCCCAAGAATAAAAAATACCAATAGAAAAACTAAGTAATCCTAAGAAAAAAACGTCCCAACCAACATGCCAAGATAGAAATAGTCCCACTAAAAAAGAACTTGTTAAAAAGAAACGTAATAAATTTCTAATAAAGGGGAGGGGAATATTTTCACGACCAATAATATTGGTCATTTTTTTATAGTCATCTGTCGCATGAATATTTGTATAGTCGCTATAGTTATTTAACGTATCCACCGCAAAGTTAAATAAAATCATCGCAATAAAAAATAAAAAGATTAAAAACCCATTGATTTGTTTGAAGTGATACCAACTAAAGCAAAGGCCTATTAAAAAAGGAAAAATACTAGCAGCTTTTGCTTTAGCTTCAATGAGTTCTAAAAAAACAGAAAGTTTCATAGAAGTCTCCTTTACATATATATTATCTTGCTCTTTCATAGTAAACTAGATTCACTATGAAAAACAAGGAGGAAGATAGGAATGTTTGAACTGTGGTCGCAGTTTCCTAATATTGCCGCTCAGCTTAAAGAGGTTCATACCTTAATGCAAGAGCGTTTAACAATGAAAAGTGGACCTTTACAAGCAATTTTAGACGAGTTGTTAGCTACTCGCGGTAAATTGTTACGTCCTGGGTTGTTCCTCTTGTTTTCTAATCTTAACACTTCTTCCAGTTTGAAAGCTAATAATGAATCTGAAATAAAAATCGCTGCTTCTTTAGAACTGTTACATATGGCGACACTCGTTCACGATGATATTATTGATGATTCACCTCTTAGAAGAGGAAAGCAGACCGTTCAGTCAAAGTATGGTAAAGATATTGCTGTTTATACGGGAGACCTGCTTTTTACCGTCATGTTTGATTTAGTGGTCGAAGCTTTTAACGGGACACCTTATGTACAGCGAAACGTTAAAGTGATGCGTGAACTTTTAATTGGCGAACTTGACCAAATGACCCACCGCTATAATTTAAACGTCACAGTAGATGATTATCTATTCAACGCCCAACATAAAACAGCTGCTTTATTTCAATTAGCCTGTGAAGAAGGCGCTTATTTAGCTGGCTTAAATGAAACCCAAATTTATGACGCTTCTCAAGTAGGGCGCTATATGGGAATTGCTTTTTTCAAATATATGACGATATTTTGGACTACACAAGTAGCGAAGAGGTATTGAATAAGCCTGTTTTAGAAGATTTATCTCAAGGCGTTTATACGTTGCCTTTACTTTTAGCCCGCCAAGAGCACAAATCTTTATTTGATCCTTATTTACTCAAGAAAGATCAATTGACAGAACAAGAAGCACAAGAAGTGAATCGCTATGTTTTAAAATACGAAGGAGTTAAAAAAGCTAACAAGTGGCAGAGCATTATACTCAAAAAGCATTGGATCATTTACACCAATTGCCTGATACGCCTACCCGCCAAGGTATTGAATCTATTATTTTATTATTATTAGAGCGCAAACAATAAAATGTACTGTTCTTTTCTACTTACATTGAAAGGAACAGTACATTTTTAATTAAGGAGGAATTGAAGGTTTATGACTCGATATTGTCGAGTGCTTGAGTTAAGTCGGCGATTAAATCTTCCACATTTTCTAAACCGATCGATAGACGGATTAAATCAGGTTTTACTCCGGCTGCTAATTGTTCTTCATCTGATAGTTGCGAGTGAGTTGTACTTGCCGGGTGAATGACTAAAGATTTCGCATCAGCTACGTTAGCCACATTTTTAAAAAGAGTTAAATGGTTCGCAAAAGCTTCCCCTGCTTTACGTCCGCCAGCCGTTCCAAAGGAAAGAATAGCGCCCGCTCCGCGAGGAAAATATTTTTTAGCTAAATCATAATAAGGACTATCAGGTAGTTCTGGATAATCAACCCAACTTACTTTAGGATGATCTTTTAAAAATTGTGCAATTTTACGAGCATTTTCAACGTGGCGTTCGACGCGTAAACTTAACGTGGTTAGTCCTTGAATTTGTAAAAAGGCGTTAAAAGGGCTTAAAGTAGCGCCGGTATCACGTAACAATTGAGCTCGAATTTTAGTCGTAAAGGCTGCTTCCTTTAAGTCATTAAAAACTAGACCATTATAACTTTCATCAGGGGTTGTAAAGTCAGGGAACTTATCATTTTGAGCCCAGTCAAATTGACCATTTTCAATAACGACACCCCCTAACGAAGTTCCGTGGCCATCGATATATTTAGTCGTTGAATGAATGACAACATCCGCTCCGTGTTTAAGAGGTTGTAATAAATAGGGGGTCGCAAAGGTGCTGTCAACAAATAAAGGAATTCCGTGTTCATGGGCTTTATCGGCGGCTTTTTCGATATCAATTAAATTAAGGCCAGGGTTTCCAATGGATTCAATAAACACGGCCTTAGTGTTATCTTGAATCGCATTAGACCAAGAGTCGATATCGTCTGGATCGACAAAAGTCGTTGTAACACCTAATTTAGGTAACGTATTATTGAACAGTTGGTAAGTACCGCCGTAAAGTGTACTTGCAGCAATAATATGATCTCCCGAGTTACAAACGTTTAAAATAGAATAAGTAATGGCGGCCGTACCACTTGCTGTAGCTACAGCACTGGTTCCGCCTTCTAAAGCTGCTAAACGCTGTTCTAACACACTAACAGTTGGGTTTCCTAAGCGGGAATAAATAAACCCTTCATCCCTTAAAGCAAAGCGATCAGCTGCATGTTCACAGTCATCGAATACGTAAGCTGCTGTTTGATAAATGGGCGTTGCACAAGTATTGGGCGCATTAGCAATTTCTCCAGCGTGAAGTTGTTGTGTTTCGAAATATGGTGTAATATTTTTAGTCATGGTAATGTTCCTTTCTCTATCTATAAATTAATCGGTAAAAGTTGGTCTAAATGATAAGGGGTATTTTGGTACACTTGGTTAATCCAATTGTTAAATAAAAGATGAGCGCTAGATGTCCACTGAGCAATAATTTCTTGCGTTGGATCATCATCTTTAAAGTAATTAACTGGTAATTGGGGGTTTTTATTTACTTGAGCGTCTCTTTCATATTCTTTTTTGAGTGTGTGACGATCATATTCTGCATGTCCTAACATATAAGTTTGCCGTCCGTCTCTTCGTGAGATAATCGAAGGGCCTGTTTCTTCTCCTGTGACTAAAACTTCTAGAAGAGAGTAGTCTTTTAATTTCTCTTCATCAATTCCTGTATAACGAGAATGAGGGATAGTAAAAGAGCTATCTAATCCTCTAAGGAGTCCTACCGGGCGATTTGTACAAATATGTTGACGAAAAACGCCAGTCAATTTAGTGTCATAAAGCACTTTGTTAATATCATAATGATGATACAGTCCCGCTTGAGCGCCCCAACAAATATGCAAAGTGGCATATACGTTTGTTAAACTCCACTCGAGAATTTGCTCAATTTCTTGCCAATAGTCCACTTCCTCAAAAGATAAATGTTCGACTGGTGCTCCTGTTACGATAAGGCCATCATAATATTGATCTTTAACTTCTTTAAAGGTTGTATAAAAATCACTCAAATGGGCTTTTGATGTGTTTTTAGCTTCATAACTATCAGTAGTCAAAAAGGTCACTTGAACTTGTAGTGGGGTATTACTCAATAGTCTTGTTAATTGAGTTTCTGTTTCAACTTTAGTGGGCATTAAATTTAAAATAATTATCTTTAAAGGACGAATTTCTTGAACACTTGCCCGTTCTGGGCTCATCGCAAAAATTCCTTCGCGCTTTAAAGAATCGATGGCTGGCAAATCTTTAGGCAATAGAATAGGCATTTTGTCACTCCTTATAAAATTCATCAATAAAAAAGTCCCTACAGAACCGATCGCTTAACAGCAATCATTATATTCTGTAGGGACGAGAATTATTTTTCACGTGGTACCACCCAAATTCGTATAGACAAGCTATACCTCAACAAGTACAAACATACTTTGGCTGTGATAACGTGTGCTCACACGGACTAGCTTTTTATTCCGCTAGCCAACTCCGAGGTCATTTTCAGATCGTGCATGAATGCTTCTTTCCACCTAGTTCGAAGCTCTCTGGATTTCAATTCAGACTTACTTTCCTCATCTCAGTTGTTCATCGATGTTTCATTTGACTGTTAGTCTACTCTAATCATTTACTCATGTCAACCTCATTTTACAAAAATAGATACTTTAACTAAAAAATGTCCCTATTAAATAAATAGAGACATATCAATTATTTTGTTAATGAATGAGTAGAATATCCGCGGTCAATGGCTAGTAGTTGTTGGTAATAAGCGTTTGTTTCTTCTAATTCTTCTGGAGACCCATCGATCACAATCTGTCCTTCATCGATAAAAATAACTCGGTCCATCGCATGCACTCCTTGCAAGTGATGAGTGATCCAAATAATGGTTTTATTTTCTAATTCCTTAAAAAAGGTCGTGATTAACGCTTGTTCGGTTATGGGGTCTAAACCAACCGTTGGTTCGTCCAGTAAAATAATAGGAGGATCCTTAATTAATAAACGAGCTAAAGCTAAACGATGACGTTCGCCACCGGAAAATCGTAACCCAGCCTCATCTACCATCGTATTCAATTGCTCAGGTAATTGTTGAATCATTTCTTTTAAGCCGACCCGTTCTAAAACACGCCAGGCTTCTTCTTCGCTAACTTCATCTTTAGCAATTTTCAAATTATCTAAAATGGTCATATTAAATAAATAAGGCTGTTGTTGAATGACGCCAATGTAATCACTCATTGAATCCCCAAATTGATGAGTAGGGATATCATTTAAAGTAACCACCCCTTGAGTCGGCGTTAGGTCACCTCGTAGAAGGTGGGCTAATGTACTTTTTCCTGCGCCGCTTCGACCTAAAATCGCGATCTTTTGATGAGAAGGAATGGTTAAATTTAAATCCTTTAAGATGAAGCGGTCGGTTTGAGAGTAAGAAAAACTAACCTGCTGGACGTCAAATGTATATTGGTTACTGGCTAAATGAACGGCTAAATCTTGTTGAGATGCATCGGGGAGTTGATTCAAACGCTCCACCGCATCAAAATGTTCGCTTGCTTCTTCAATCGCTTCAGGTAAGGAACTAAAAGCATCAATTAAAGGGAAAATACTTAAACAAAAAGCGGCAATCCAATTGGCAGGACCTCCATAGTTTCCAGGAAACTGTTGACTACTCCATAAAAGGGTGGCAACTAGGAGAAGACCCATCATTAATTGAAGTAAAAAGTCTTGCTTACGATGTTGTTTTTGAATCGATTTTTCAACGTGATGAAGGGCGGCTTCTTTTTCTTCATAACGATTGACAAAAACCTCACCGCGCTGGCTTGAAATCCAATCACCAGCACCTAAAACATTATCTGTTAGTTCATTGTAAAGTAAATGACGAGCTTGTTTTTGTTTTTCTAACCGAGCACCGTTAATAAGAAGGGCCCATAATGGAATCCCCACAAGGGTTCCGGCTAAAATAACTAAAACCGCTAAAGCAAACCAAAGATCAAAAAACCAAGTCCAATGATGATGGCGATATATAATAAATAAGCAGTCACACTGGGAAAAAGTGTTCTTAAATAAAGGTTTTGAATATGGTTAATGTCATCAGCTAAAATACCTAAAATATCACCGGTACTTCGTTTATTTTTTAGAAAAATAGCGTCTTTTTCTAAAGCGTTGTAAAGTTTCAATCGGATTTTAGAAGTCATTTTAAAGACCCAGTTATGGCTAACGAGTCGTTCAAAATATCTAAATAAAGGACGTCCTAATCCAAAGGCTCTTGTTAACACAATGGGAATATAAACGAGTAAAATGTTTTCCGGTCTATCAGCAGATTTGCTAATTAAATAACCTGAGTTAAACATTAAAGCGGTGGCGCTAAAAACAGTGAGAAATCCTAAAAGTAACGCTAAAAAGAGTGCTTTTTTGTAGTAAGTAAAAAAGGGTTTAACCCAAGTGTCTCTTTTAAATAATGCTTTATAATCATCTAAACGATTCATCTAAGGATACTCCTTTCAATAGGGAGACAAAAGCTCCTTGACGTTCTATTAATGATTCATAGGTTCCTTCTTCAACAATTTGACCATTATCAAAGACTAAAATATAGTCCATCTCATTCATCCAATGTAAACGGTGAGTAGCAAAAAAGACTAAGCGATCTTCAAGTAAAGGCATCATCGCTTTTTTAATTTCTAATTCCGTTTCAATGTCCAAATGAGCCGTTGGTTCATCGAATAATAATATGCGCCGTTTATTATCTAAAAACGCACGCGCTAGCGCAATTCGGTGAGCTTGCCCACCACTGACTCGGCGTCCTCCTTCACCCATTAATGTATCTAAACCATGAGGAAGTTGAGTGATCAATTCATTCAATCCAGCTAGTGTCACCGCTTTTTCAATCGCTTCTTGACTCGCGTTTGGTGTGTAGAATGTAATGTTATCTTTTAAGCTCATATTAAAAATATAAGGAGACTGAGGCATATAAATCAGTTGTTCTTGCCAAGAGGGTAAATTGAAAGAATGAACGGTTTGATCTTCACGTTGAGGGTTTTTAAAGGAAATATCGCCTTGCTGGGGCTCTAGGAATCCATTAAGTAACTGAATAAAGGTGGATTTACCTGACCCGCTCATCCCGATAATCCCAACTTTTTGATAGCCTTTAAGAGACAAATGAATATTTTGTAACGTCAAACGATGTTCGTCATAGGAAAAGGCTAAATCTTTAATAAGCAATTGGCTGGTCTCTTGCCACGGTTCGACTAGAGCCGTTTCTTTTTTTATTTCTTCAAAGTTTAATATTTGTTGAATATTACTGAACGCATTTTTACCGTCTAACGTGGCGTGATAGTTATCTGCGAATTCACGAATGGGTAAAAAGTACTCGGGCGACAAAATTAAAACAGTTAAAGCGAATAAAAAGTCTCCTTGACCTTCGATGAGACGAAGCCCTAAAAGAACCGCTACAATAGCGACAGAAAGCGTCGTTAAAAAGTCTAAGGCAAAACTCGATAAAATAGCAACTTTTAATGTGTCGATAGTGCGAATCCGAAAACTCTCGCTCGATTGATAAATGTCTTCAGCATGGGATTTACTTTTACCAAAGAGTTTTAACGTGTCAATTCCTCGAAGAGAATCGATGAAATGATTGGATAAACGTTGATAACTGGCGTACTGTCTTTCGGCTTTTGCTTGGGCAGCGTAGCCTAAAATAACCATAAATAAAATAATTAACGGATAAATAAAAATTAAAACAACGCCAGATTTCCAATCAAAGTAAAAAACGCTGGCTAAAATAATCCAAGGAATTAAAGCGATCCCCATTACTTTTTATAAGATGAGTTTAATATAATCTTCTACTTGAGTAATGCCATCTAACGTCATTGTCGTCACATGCCCCGTTCCTAATTGTTGAACAGCGCTTGGTCCTAGACGAAAGAGTTTTGATAGGAGTTGCTCTCTAATGTTTTTCGCTTGTTGATAGGCATAGTGATCTAATAATTTAGTTCGGTAACGGTTAATACCTAATCTTAGAACATAACAGCTAATAAATAACCCAATAAAAAGCCAGAGATTATTTAAGGGCTGTCCTTGCCATAAGCCGACAATGACTTTTGCTAGGGTAAATGATTGCCCAATGATAAAGAAGGCTTGCAAAACTGCGAGTCCTGCAAGCCAACTTAATTTAGATTTAATACCGGGCAATGTTAAAATTGCACGATCAATCATCGAGTTTCCTCCGTTTGTTGTTTAGACGGTTTAATACGGTGTCTAAAGATATAGTAAGTCCATATTGTATAAGCTAATACAAATGGAAGAATAGTGACTGTAACCCAAGTCATCATTTTCAATGTATAAGGAGCAGAGGTTGCGTTTTGAATGAGTAAATCAAACTCTGACCCTAGCGAACTGATCATGACGCGTGGGAATAAGCCAACGAATAATAAAGCAACAATCGCCACAAAGGTTAAGCCACTTGATAAAAAGGCTGGCCATTCGCGGTGATTTAAAACGCTAAAGTGTGCTAAAGCACTTAAAGCCACAATTAAAACGACAAGAAGTAATGTTGGTACTAATTTAGTGCTGAAAAAGTCAGTTTTTAAATAAAGTAAACCTGCAAAAGCCACTAAACCAACATATAAAACAGGGTAAAGCTTTTTAGCTTGTTCAACGGCGCGAGTGTGAATTGCTCCGGTTGTTTTTAATGCTAAGTAGTTTAAGCCGTGTAAGTAGCTTAATAACGTCATTGCTACACCACCGACAATTGAAAATAAGTTAATGTAGTCAGTAAATGACGCGCGAATATGACCTTGTGCATCCATTGGCATTCCTTGAATTAAACTAATAAACATCACGCCAAAGAAAAATGGAATGATTAAACTACCTGTAAATAATGTGTTAATCCAAATGGGTTTTTTATCCATTGGCATACGATGATGGAATTCAAATGATACACCGCGGATAATCAGTCCAACTAAAATCGCAAGTAGAACTAAATAATAACCGCTAAATAATGAAGCATACCAAAATGGAAAAGCAGCAAACATCGCTCCACCGGCCGTAATTAACCAGACTTCGTTGCCGTCCCATACAGGACCAATGGTTTTGATGACTTGTTCACGTTCTTCGTGGTTGCGAGCTAAAAATTTAGTCGCCATTCCTACACCAAAGTCAAAACCTTCTAAAAAGAAGAAGCCCGCAAATAATACACCACTTAAAGCAAACCATAAAAGTTGTAAACTACTCATTTGCAAACACCTCTTTCATATTATCGCTCAACTCTTGATGAGCCAATGTCGAAACGCCTGGTCCTTTATCTAGTTCGCGACGAACTAAGTAAACCATCACAATTGATAACACTAAAAAGAGTGAGAAATAAACAACGTTGGAAATCAGTAATGAAGTCGCTGAAACGTTTGGTGAAATGCTATCTTCAATCGTAAATAGTCCGTAAACGGTCCATGGGAAACGACCTAATTCAGTAACTAACCAACCTGCTGTGTTAGCAATGAATGGAGCAAAAGTGGCTAAGGATAATAGGCGTAAGAGTGTTTGGTTTTCAAACAATGTTTCATGTTTCTTACGAGATAGCCATAGTCCAATCGCTGATAATAAGAAAGTTACAACGCCAAAGCCAGCCATAATTCTAAAGTTCCAATAAATTGCATTTACTGGGACGAAGTAATCTCCTGGTCCGTGCATTGCTTCTAATTGTTCATTCGCTTTTTCCATTCCGATAAAGCCACCTTCAGGCTTACCGTTTGCTAAAATACTTAACATGTAAGGAATTTCAATATTAAAGACCGTTGTGTGATCCGTTTCGTTAGCCCAAGCAATGAGTGACCACGCAGCCGGATCTCCTGTATCTTCATAGTTACCTTCCATTGCCGCAAATTTCATTGGTTGAGAATCAATTAATTCAACCATCTGACCATGTCCAGCACCCATGACCGTTAATGAACCAATTAAAGTTAACACAAGTCCAATACGCATAGATGACTTATAAAAATCACGCTTTGTTTCACGCTTATTTAATAAACGAAAAGCGGATAAACCTGCGACAACCATACCACCTGTTACAATGGCTCCCGTAATCATATGAGAGAATAGCCAGAAGACTTTACTGTTGGTTACTAAAGTCGCAAAATCCGTCATAACAGCACGACCATCGATAATTTCAAAACCAACAGGATGTTGCATAAAGGAGTTAGCTACTAAAATCCAAAAGGCAGATAAAAATGAACCAATGGTGACAAGCCACATAAAGGTGACGTGTAACTTCGGACTTACTTTATCCCAAGTAAACATCCATAAACCAATAAAGACCGATTCTAAGAAGAAAGCAAGTAACGCTTCCACTGCTAAAGGTGCGCCGAAAATATCCCCTACGAAACGAGAATAATCAGACCAGTTCATTCCAAATTGGAATTCTTGAATAATCCCGGTCACAACTCCGACAGCAAAACTTAAAAGGAAGATACCTCCCCAAAATTGCGCCATTTCACGATACTTCACATCTTTTTAACAACGTACATCGTCTCCATAATCGCAACAGCTAAAGCCGTTCCGACAGAAAAAGGTACGAAGAAAAAGTGGAAGATTGTAGTCATTGCAAACTGGAAACGCGCTAAACTAACAATATCCATCATAGTCCCTCCTATAATTAATAATTATTCCTATTATAATATACTCTTAATTACAGACGAACACAATAAACCATTTTGTGAATATGTTCATTTAAAAAGCAGCTAAGAAAAAATCCTAGCTGCTCTTTTTTATTTGAAGACATATTCTAATACTTCAACGGCCTGTTGCGGAGTATCCACAACAACGTTAGCTTTATTTGATAATTCTTTTAAAGCGTGGATGGCTTCTTCCGGGCGAATAATAATTAAAGGTTTTCCTAAATTCACCGCAGTTGTTGCATCCATCGCGGTATTCCATTGACGATATTTTTCGCCAAATAAAGCAATCACAATGTCCGCTTTTTGCATTAAGACTTGTGTTCTAAAGTTATTAATATCTGAAGCAGCATCATCTTTAAAGTAGTTATTAGGCATCTTACCTAAGATGTTTTCACCAATATTGTCTGATAAATCATGATCTGTTTGAGGACTTACAAAAGTATAAGGTAAATCTTTTTCCTTAACGGCTTGGATAATTTCTTCTCTCCAAGCAGTGTGAATTTCGCCTGCTAAGTAAACAACTAATTTCATAACCATTCTCCTTAACATCTTTTGTTATTATTATACGCCTAACTTAATCTTTTAGCCAATATCGTCTAAGTCGTATTCTCCATTTAAATCGCTGTCATGAAGCAATACGTGCCATGCCCAAGTAGAATTAATTATTAAAAAGGTTCCCGGTTGAGAAGTTAAGTAAGGTTTATACTTTTGTTCAACAAAGGTTTCCAAATGGGTAGGGTAAGGCGAGTAGAGTTGTTGTTCTTTTTTTATATATAACAAATGAGGGGTTAATCGGTGGTGATAATAGTAAACCTTAGCCTCTTGATTTGTTAGTTCTGCTGCTCCTTGAGCTAAAATTTTGACTAATTCTACAACTGTGTCGCTTTTTTTGTCTTGCCAAATTAAAAGAGTTTCCTTTAGAGATTCAATCGACGAAACAATGCGCAGTTGATAGTCAGGGTATTCATTTTGAAATTGATCATTTATTTGATTGAAAATAGCTTGGCGTTGTTCATTAGAGTCCGTCGAGTGAGGGTATAAATAGACTCCTTGTTTGTTACTAGAATGAATATATAAAAAAGGAAAAGGGACGGGATGAGCCCCTCCGCAATGAGCGCATTGATGATCGAAGAAATCACCTTGTTGAATTGAAAAACTAAGATCAGGTTGTGTTGCTCCGTCAATAATGGTAGGAAACGTTTGGTTTTCAGATGCTAAACAAGTAGGACAAGTTAAATGTAAGGTTTGTTGGGCCAATGAAATCTTCCTCTCTAAGCAATAACACGCTAGGTGTATGTTATAATAAAGGTAAATTGTTACAAAAAATTAGGAGGCGACAGGACGTGGAAGAGTTAAAAAAACGTGTCGGTCATGAAGCAGTCAAATATGTTGAAAGTAACATGACCGTTGGACTAGGAACTGGTTCAACAGCTTATTGGTTTATCGATGAATTAGGGCGACGCCTTAAAGAAGGGACCCTAACAAACATTCAAGCTGTTCCCACATCAAACCGTTCAAAAGAGCAAGCTAAAGAATTAGGTATTCCTTTAGTAGAATTGGATCAAGTAGATCACATCGACGTGTTAGTCGATGGAGCAGACGAGTGTACTTTAAAGCACTTTGAAGGCATTAAAGGTGGTGGCGGTGCTTTACTCCATGAGAAAATCGTCGCTCAAAATAGTCGTCAAATCATTTGGATTTTGGACGAATCAAAAATTGTCAAAGAACTGGGCGCTTTTCCTCTTCCAATTGAAGTCATTCCTTTTGGTAGTTGGCGTTTATTTAAAAAATTAGAACAAGCTGGATTCCATCCTGCTTTTAGAATGCAATCCGATGATTCGTTATTCATTACAGACTCTGGTAATTATATTATCGATCTACATTTAAAGTCAATTCCTTATCCGCCTCAATTAGCCCATGAGCTTAAAAGTGCGGTTGGAATTGTCGAGCACGGTCTATTTTTAAACTATGCTGACATTGTGCTTGTGGGCCGTTCGAATGGGAACGTTCAAACCTTTAAGAAAGAATCATAATAAGCGACCATCAATTAAAGGCGAGGTGATAGCTTGATGGAACGAACGGTCATTCATGAATTTGAACCGATTTATAACAAAGACAGCCGAATTCTTATATTAGGTTCTTTTCCTTCCGTGGTGTCTCGTGAATCTAACTTTTACTATAGTCATCCCCGTAATCGCTTTTGGCCTTTAACGGCAAGACTTTTGGAAAGCTCTCCTGTAGAAACCGTTGAAGATAAGAAAGAATTACTACTTTCTCACGGTATTGCCTTATACGACGCTTGTATAAAAGCGCAAATTGTGGGTTCCATGGATAAAGATTTAAAGGTAGAACAACTAGCTGACTTAGAACCTATTTTGCAAACAGGTCATATTCAAAAAATCTTTTGTAATGGTCAAAAGGCTTATGATTTAACCACCAAGCAATTAGATCAAGCAGCAATAAAATTACCGTCAACTAGTCCAGCCAATGCACGCTACCGAATGGATGACTTAGTCAAAGAATGGCAACAAATTTTAGCTTATTTATAACAAAACCCCGCTTCCAATTTAAAAGCGGGGTTTCATCTATCTCTAACGAGTGTAGTAGAATAAGGGTTTTGTTCGGTTTGTTAAATGAAGGGGCATCATTTCTTTAGCGCTATCGTCATAGTAGCTAATCATAATGATACGGTTTCCTAATTCGCTTAAAGCTGTTAACAGTAGATCCGAATCATGCTCTTTATGTTCATCCATCGCTTTTTGGTAGTTTTCTAAAACAATAATGCGAGGAACATATAACTTATCAGATTGAAGTGTCATCTCCACTTGGTCCACTTCGATGGCTAAACCGGTTTCTTGTGTTAATTTTTCAAACTGGCTAGCTAAATGATCCAATTCTTCTTCAGATAAAGGTGTTTGACTTTTTTGAATTTCTTCTTGAGTATAGTTTTCTTTGTAAAACTCGTTCATTCCTTCATAGAGCTCTTGAGGATTAATTTCAGAAGGAAGAGTAGTTGCTGGATAAGTTGAAGGAGGTAAGACTTGGTCGTTAAAGTCTCCTAGAGAAGTTGCTTCGTGTTCAACAGTCGATTCAGAAACAGAAGAACTCTCTTGTGCCAAGACAAAAGCGGGTGTGCTATTGAATAAGGCTGTCATTAAAGTACTTAAAATAATAATTTTTCGCATACAACAATCTCCTTTTTAGTTCATTATACTAGCATAACAGTTTAATATAACGAATAGGTAACAAATTGATAACGATTTATCATAATATTTCTTAAGAATGAGCTGAGTAGTTGTCCAAAAGCTTTAAGGTTTGATAATATAGCTAGAGTGTCTAAAATTAATATAACGGAAAGGAGATTTCTATGAAGTCACTATGGAAACAAATAAAGCCTTTTTGGCCTCTTGTTTTATTTATTATTATGTTTCAAATCGTTCAATCTTACACGACTTTACTTTTACCCGATTATACTTCTAAATTAATCGACGTAGGAATTCAAGATAAAGGATTTGAATATGCGGTTCCTTTTAAGATAAGTCAAGATGATTATGAACAAATAATAATGTATGCAACACCAGAAGAAAGACAGTTATTTGAAGAACATTACGAATTAAACCAACAAACTTATCAACTAAAAGAAGGCGTTCAATCAGACCCAGCTCAACTGGAATCGCTGAGTCGTTCTTTAACAGATTTATTTGCGCTGTTTGGTGCGTTAAATGAAGGACAAAAAGTGATTGAAGAAAAAATGCAACATGAGGGGATGAACGCTCAAGATCTTGCGACTCTTTCTCCTGAAGCTGTTCGTACCACGCTGAATGATGAATTAAACAAACTAGGTCCAAATGTGAAACATAGTGTGGCAATTCATTATATTCAACGCTTATATGAAAGGACCGGTGGCTCACTGGATGACTACCAAATGAGCTATCTATTAAGTGAAGGAAAGAAAATGGGTGTTTTATCCTTCATTTCTTTAGCAGCTGCTTTATGTGCTCACTATATTTCAGCAAAAGTAGGAGCGAAAGTAGGGCGAATTTTACGCCGTGACACCTTCAAAAAAGTCTTGAGTTTTTCTCAAGAAGACACCAATGAATTTTCAACCGCTTCTTTAATTACGCGAAGCACTAACGATATTCAACAAATTCAAATGGTTGTGACTCTTCTTTTACGAATGACGATGTATGCACCCATTTTAGCTGCTGGTGCAGTCATGCATGTTTTAAAAACAAATGTACAAATGTCATGGATCATTGCTTTAGCCGTCGGGATTGTAGTCGCTATTGTTAGCGGATTATTGTATTTAACAATGCCTAAATTCAAGCTCCTTCAACAACAAGTGGATGAAGTAAACTTACAAGCTCGAGAAGTGTTAACGGGACTAGAAGTGATTCGTGCTTTTGGTCGTCAAAATTATGCAGAACGACAATTTGACCAAGCCAACACCCAGTTGCGTGACACTTATTTATTTACTAACCGTTTAATGTCACTCATGATGCCATTAATGATGGTTGTGATGAACGGAATATCTGTTTTAATTGTCTGGACTTCTGCGGGGTTAATTGCCGAAGGTCAAATGCAAGTCGGAGCGATGACTGCTTTTATTAACTACACCATTCAAATTATCTTTGCCTTTTTAATGGTCAGTATGATGGCGGTTATTTTACCTCGTGCGTTAGTATCTGCAGATCGGGTTCAAGAAGTACTGGATAAGCCACTTTCGATCAAAAATCCCGAAAATCCAGTGGAATTAACGGACCCTAAAGGTGTCGTTGAATTTAATTCCGTTGATTTTGCTTATCCAAAAGCGAAAGAAAATACTTTGACCAACTTGAACTTTAAAGCAGAACCCGGTAAAACTACAGCTATTATTGGTAGTACAGGAAGTGGAAAATCGACATTAGTCAACTTAATGCTTCGTTTTTATGACGTCACGTCAGGCAGCATCACCATTGATGGTGTTGATATTCGTGATATGGATCTTCATCACTTAAGAGATTTAATTGGTTTAGTGACTCAAAAAGCCACTTTGTTTTCTGGAACCATTGCTAGCAATATTAAATATGGAGCTGAAGATATTAGTCAACAGGCTATGGAAAAAGCTGCTGAAATTGCTCACGCTAGCGAATTTATTGAAGACAAAAGTGGAGGGTATGATTCACATATCGCTCAAGGTGGAGGTAACGTCTCCGGAGGTCAAAAACAACGCTTATCCATTGCCCGAGCGATTGCTAAAGATCCACTCATTTACATTTTTGATGATAGTTTCTCAGCCTTAGACTATTCAACAGACGCTTCGTTACGTCAAGCATTGAATGAAAATGTTCAAGATGCAACGGTGTTTATCGTAGCTCAACGTATTAGTACGATTATTAACGCTGAACAAATTATTGTACTGGATCACGGCGAAATTGCTGGGATTGGCGATCATAGCGAATTGATGAAAACGAGCCGTGTTTACCGTGAAATTGCGACTTCTCAATTGTCGGAAAATGAATTAGATCGCCATACAAAAGGCGGATATCGCCCTGAAGACTATGAAACTTTTACGAAAGGAGGCCATGATTAAAATGAGTGAAGAAAAACAAACCTCTCATCCTGAAAGACGTAGTCAAAAACCTAAAAACTTTGGACGAAGCATCAGTCGTCTTCTAAAAGAGTTAATGAACTACCCTAAAAGTTTACTGGCTGTTTTTATTACTGCCATCTTGTCAACGATTTTTAATATCGTTGGACCTAAACAGTTAGGACGAGCCACCACAGCTTTGTTTGAAGGAGTCATGGCTAAAATTCAAGGAACGGGAAATATTGATTTTAATCGTATTGGGCGTATTTTACTCATTGTTCTAGCACTGTATGTTATTAGTGCGGTCTTTGGAATGATCCAAGGTTGGATTATGAGTACGATGACTCAACGAATTACTTATTCCCTTCGTCAACGTTTAATTGCTAAAATTGATCGTTTGCCAATGGCCTACTTTGAATCACGTCCTTACGGGGAAGTTCTTTCTCGGATAACGAACGATATCGACACATTAGGTAACGGATTAAACCAAAGCATTACTACCGTCATCACTTCTGTTTTAACGATGATTGGAATTTTATTTATGATGTTTACGATCAGTCCTTTAATGGTAGGTGTGTCGTTACTGATTATTCCTTTAAGCCTTCTATTAGTCAGCACTTTAATGAAAATGTCGCAAAAGTACTTTAGAGCGCAACAACAAGGTTTAGGTATTATTAACGGACAAGTTGAAGAAATTTATTCCGGTCAACAAGTAGTCCAAGCGTATAATCAAGAAGAAGCGACGTTAGAACAGTTTGAAATAGAAAATGCCAGCTTAGAAGAGTCGGCAATGAAATCGCAATTCTTTTCTGGCGCGATGTATCCAGTGATGAACTTTGTTTCTAACTTAGGATATGTCGGCGTTGTAGTTACCGGAGCATATTTGGCAATTCAAGGGGCCATTTCGGTAGGGGATATTCAAGCCTTTACTCAATATGTACGCCGTTTCACTCAACCCATTACACAAATGGCTCAAGTGGTCACTCAACTGCAATCAATGGCTGCCGCTGGCGAGCGTGTCTATGAGTTTCTTGATGAAGAAGAAATTGAAGAAACAGCTGAGTGCGTTCTAGACGTTTCGCAAGTCGAAGGGCATGTAACCTTCGATCACGTTCAATTTGGTTATGAGCCAGGACAAGTGATTATTAGCGACTTTAGTCAAGAAGTGAAACCAGGGCAAAAAATTGCTTTAGTCGGTCCAACGGGAGCGGGTAAATCAACGATGGTTAAATTATTGATGCGCTTTTATGACGTCAATCAAGGAGCTATTTATTTGGATGATGTTAACATTCAAGATTATACAAGACAAAGTTACCGACAAGCCATTGCGATGGTACTGCAAGACACATGGTTATTTAAAGGAACCATTCGTGAAAACATTCGTTACGGTCGCTTAGATGCTACCGACGAAGAAGTCGAAGAAGCAGCGAAAAATGCCCGTGTACATCGCTACATTATGCAGTTGCCTAATGGGTATGACTTTGAGTTAAACGATGAAGCGACGAACATTTCCCAAGGACAAAAGCAATTGATTACTATTGCGCGAGCGCTTCTTTCCAATCGTCCGATTTTAATTTTAGATGAAGCAACTAGTTCTGTTGATACGAGAACAGAAATACTCATTCAAGAAGCGATGGATGAGTTGATGAAAGGGCGAACGAGTTTTGTTATTGCCCACCGCCTATCAACGATTCGCGATGCCGATGTGATTTTATATATGGAACAAGGTGATATTGTTGAAAAAGGATCCCATGAAGAATTGATGAAATTAAATGAGAAATATGCTAAACTTTATAATAGTCAATTCATTTAGAACTCATTACTTACATAGGGAAGGATGTTAACCATGACTCAACCAAAAGATCTTGACTGGGCCAACATTGGCTTTGGTTACCGTGATACCGGTAAAACTTACCAAGCCTTTTATAAAGACGGTCAATGGGAACCAGGAAAAGTTGTTGAAAGTTCAGAAATTACTCTATCAGTTGCTGCAAATGTGTTTCATTACGGTCAAGCAATTTTCGAAGGATTAAAAGCTTATCGTTGGAAAGATGGCTCTATTCATTTATTTAGACCGGAATTAAATGCCCAACGTTTTACAGAGTCAGCTGAACGTTTATTAATGGTGCCATTTCCAGAAGATGAATTTGTTAAAGCAGTTCACGAAGTGGTTAAAGCTAATGCAGAGTGGGTTCCTCCTTATGGAACGAATGCCACGTTATATATTCGTCCTTTCCTAATTGGAACGGGTGCGAGTGTAGGGCTGTCACCGTCTGAAGAGTATTTCTTTGGAATTTACGTTACTCCGGTAGGGGCTTATTTTAAAGGGGGCATGGAACCAACGAAGTTTTATGTAACCGAATATGATCGAGCAGCGCCCCATGGAACAGGCGCCGCTAAAACAGCTGCTAACTATGCTGCTAGTTTAATTGCAGGCCAGGAAGCAAAAGCTAAAGGATATTCAGATGCACTCTACTTAGATGCGGCCACACATACGAAGATTGAAGAAGCAGGTGCAGCCAACTTTTTTGGTATTACAAAAGATAAACAATTTGTTACCCCTAAGTCTCCTTCAATTTTACCAAGTATTACGAAACGTTCGCTTCTTTATTTAGCAGAACATCATTTAAATTTAGATGTCATTGAAACAGATATCTTCATTGATGAAGCCGATCAACTGGTTGAAGCTGGAGCGATGGGAACGGCCGCAGTGATTTCACCAATTAGTCAAATTCAATACGGTGATCGAACAATCGATTACGGTCCAAACGTTGGTCCGATTACTAAAGAGTTGTACGACGAACTTACAGGCATTCAATTTGGTGAACGTCCTGCCCCTGAAGGATGGGTCCCAGAAGTTAAATAATTAAATAAAATTTTCAAAACTGATCAAGAAAAGAAACGTCTTGGTCAGTTTTTTTGTTATAATGAATGTTCATTACAAAGTGAAGGGGGCGGCACAGTATTTATCGACTAAGTAAATTGATCAGATTTCTATTGAAATTAAGTTTTATTATTGCTTCAATAGGGCTTTTCCTTATCGCCTCGATTAACGGATTTATTATTGCTAAAGAAACCCCAAACATTACCACCTCTTCAACTATTCAATACACCTCTTACGCAAAAGATGACGTACCGATTATTGTCTTGGGAGCAGGAGTGGTTAACAATGATTATCCTTCTCAAATATTAAAAAATCGCTTAGATAAAGCATTTGCACTCCATCAGCACTTTCCTCAAAAGCCACTCATTATGAGTGGGGATCACTTAGAAGATAACTATAATGAAGTGTATGTGATGAAAGAATATTTAATGGAAAAAGGAGTACCTACCGAACAAATTTATTTAGATCACGCTGGTTATTCTACCTATGAATCAATGTATCGGCTGAAAAATATTATTGGCGTATCTAAAGCGATCGTTGTAACACAAAGAAATCATTTGTATCGTTCCCTTCTTCTGTGCGATCATTTTAAGATCGATAGTATTGGCGTAGCGGCTCCTTCTTTAGATGTATTTGATGGTTCATTATGGGGACGTGAAATTTTAGCGCGAGTTAAAGAATTTGGAGTCGTTTATTTAAACTATCACACTCCTTCTCCCGAGACGAGATACCAAATAAATTTAAATATGTCAGGTGAAGAGACAGATTTAAAAAAAGAATTATTTCCACAATAACCCAATGATAGAAAGGATCGAAATGATGGGACCCACATTACCAACTGACTGGCAACAATTACTGCAGCCTTTTTTTGACAGTCCAACTTATCAAAAGTTAAGACAATTTCTAGCGACGGAATATAAAGAAGAAGTCATTTATCCAGTTCCTGAAGATGTTTTTAAAGCGTTGCAACTAACCCCTTACAATAAAGTAAAAGTAGTTATCTTAGGACAAGATCCTTATCACGGTGAAGGGCAAGCAAATGGACTAGCCTTTTCAGTCCAACCTCAAGCGCCTTTGCCTCCTTCTTTACGCAATATTTATAAAGAACTGGAAGCGAATTTACAACAACCTGCTCCGCCCAATGGTGATTTAACTTTTTGGGCTGAACAAGGTGTTCTTTTATTAAATACTGTCTTAACGGTGCGCCATAAAGCCGCCTTTTCCCACCGGGGTCAAGGTTGGGAAGAATTAACGGATTATATTATCCAACGCCTTAACGAGCGGGATGAGCCTATTGTGTTTATTTTATGGGGGAATGCATCGATTGCCAAAAGAAAATATATCGATGAAGCAAAACATGCTGTCATTACTTCATCCCATCCTAGTCCTTTAGCTGCTCATCGTGGCTTTTTTGGTTCCAAGCCCTTTAGTCAAGCGAACAACTATTTAAAACAGTGGCACCAACAGCCAATTCATTGGAGTAAAAAATAATTACAAATTGGGACTATTAATTTGCGATTAAAAAGTGTATAATAAACTTATATCTTTTTCACAATAAAAGATAAATAAGGAAGGTTAAAAGGAGGACGACAAATAATGAAACAGTGGAATCAGGTGAAGGTATTGTTTGCGTTCTTTTTTGCGCCCCAAGGCGCAAATTAACTAAACCCCTATATTTATAATACCGTCAAGTCACTTTATTATGAAAGACACACTATTGGAGGAAAAGAAATGAAAACAACTAAATTATTAACAAAAATGATGACTTTACTTGCTTTAGCTTTAATGATAGTCCCGACGTTAGCGAGTGCCCAAGAGCCAATTAAAGTAGGCATTTTACAGTATGTTGAGCACGAATCACTCAATGCGACCCGTGAAGGGTTCATTGATGGACTTAAGGAAGCAGGCTATGTTGATGGCGATAAGATCAAGATTCAATATGAAAACGCAGCAGGTGATAATGGAACCCTCACGTCAATGGGTGAGAAAATTGCGAGTGCGAATGACTACTTGTTCGCCATTGCGACCCCTGCCGCTCAAAGTTTAGCAAATATCACTAAAGAGGTACCTATTTATTTTTCTGCCGTGACAGATCCTGTGGATGCTGGCTTAGTTAAATCACTAGAAAAACCTGAAACAAATGTCAGTGGAACTGTGGATGCAGGACCGTTAAAAGAACAGATCGAATTAATGTTATCAATTAAGCCAGACATTAAAACAATCGGTTTGTTATACAACTCCGGTGAAGCTAACTCTGTAGGTGAAGTTGAACGAGCTAAAAAAATACTAGAAGAACAAAACTTAGCTTATCAAGAAGTATCAGTGACTTCTACGAATGATATTAGTCAAGCTTTAGCAACCTTACTAAACAAAGTCGATGCCTTATTCTTAGTAACGGATAATACTGTAGCAAGTGCTATGAGTTACGTAGGAGATATGGCCGCTGAAAACGATATCCCTGTTATTGGTGGATCAAAAGATATGACCTTAGTCAATGGGCTGGCTACTTATGGTTTAGACTATTATGCTTTAGGCAAGCAAACTGCTGACATGCTTGTTCGCCAAATTGAAAATGGAGAAGCGATTAAAGAAATGCCCGTAGAAGCTGCGAAGGATTTAGAATTAGTGATCAACGAAGAGATGGCTAAACGTCTAAATATTGACCCAAGTTCTATTCAAGCACCAAAATAATCAGATGATAGAAATGTGTGAAGGTTAAACTTTTACACATTTCTTTTTAATTTTTGTTGACATTTTATTTTGTTAAAGGTAGAATACAATCAATCAATATTAAAGGAGAGAACTGCAATGAGATTCCAACTTATTTCTTTAAATACATATTACTACAGCTACGACTAGATAATGTTTGTATCCAACATAGATACAAACAGGTTTTGTATCTATGAGGAGCTGTAAATTGTAATGCTCACATAGATTAGATAAAGGATTAAATCTAAGTGGGCAATAAAGAAATAGTTGAGGAAGCCTTTCGTGCATTTTCTGAACATGTTTTTGGGAACCTACTGGATTTGATCTAGTAGGTTTTTTTATATTGCCAAAATAAGGAGAAAGAAAATGAAACGATTATTAAAATTTATCAGTGTATGTCTATTAATTATGACTAGTTTTATGCAATGTCTTCCATCAACTAAAGCGGCTGAAGAAATAAAGATCGGAATTTTACAATTTGTTGAACATGATGCATTTGATGCGACGGTTAGAGGATTAAAAGAGAGAATGGAAACTTCAGAATTTAAAGACCAAATTAAGTGGGACATTCAAAACGCCCAAGGAGATAACGCGAGCTTACAATCCATCAGTGAACGAATCGCTCGGGATAATGATCTGTTAATCGCCATCGGAACTGCCGCTGGTCAAGCTTTAGCTCATGTAGAATCTCAAAAACCCGTCTTCTTTGCGGCCGTTACGGCACCTGTTGAAGCAGGTCTTGTTAAAAGTTTAGATCGTCCTGAGACGAACTTTACAGGAACCAGTAACTTAGCTCCAATTGATAAACAAGTCGAACTATTAGTCAATAGTTTTCCTGACATTAAAACTGTTGGTATTTTATACGACTCTAGTGCGGTAAACTCAGTTGTTCAAGTAGAGATCGCTAAAAAAGAATTAGAAAATAAAGGAATTAAAGTCGAAGAACAAACTGTGACGTCAACAAATGATGTCCATCAGGCGATGAGTGCGGTAGCACGTAAAGTAGATGGTTTATTTATGGTCACAGACAACACCATTGATAGCGCGATTCAGTTAGTAAAAGACATCGCTTTAGAAAACAAGTTACCAATGATCGGAACATCAAAAGAAGTCATTGAAAAGCACGGATTGGCTACGATGTCTAATTCATACGAAGATTACGGAAGACAAACAGCCGATATGATTATTCGCATGTTAGAAGACGACCTTAACGTTAGTCAAATGCCTGTGGAAATGGGTAAAGATTTCGAGCTTGTTGTAAATGAAGAAAATGCTAAAAAATTAGGCATTGACCCAAAAACAATTAGCTTACCAAATTAATAAAAACAGATGAAAAAATGCTGAAATTCAATAAATAAATACATTTTTATTTAATAATCATTGACAAAGTGTTTCTAAAAGATTATGATGTAGTTAACAAATTTTTAAAGGAGAGAATTTTGATGAGATCAGTACTTATTTCTTCAAACACATATTACTACAGCTACTTTTAGAGAGTGTTTGTATCCTAAATAGATACAAACATGGTTTGTATCTATGAGGAGCTGTTAGTTTGAGATGCTCGCATAGATTCGCTAGACGATTAAATCTAAGTGGGCATAAAGAAATAAGTCAATAAATCTTTTTCAAGAATTTTCTGAACTTATCTTAAAAGGGCCTATTAGATTTAATCTAGTAGGCCCTTTTTTAATAGTCATAAATAACCAACCATAAAGGAGAAAGAAAATGAAGAAGAAATTAATGGCATTTATAAGTTTTATTTTACTGTTTAGTTCAATCATGGCGACTTTACCTCTTTCTACAAAGGCACAAGAGGATGTTATTAAGTTAGGTGTATTACAATTTGTCGAACACGACGCACTGGACGCGACTTTTAAAGGCTTTAAAGAAACAATGGACGCCTCTTCTTATAAAGATAAAATCCAATGGGATGTTCAAAATGCGAGTGGAGATACTGCTAACTTACAATCTTTTAGTGAGCGTCTAGCAAGAGACAATGACATTTTGTTTGCGATCGCTACTCCAGCCGCTCAATCATTGGCACTTATTGAATCAACTAAGCCGATCTTTTTTGCCGCTGTTACGGATCCAGTAGAAGCTGGTTTAGCTAAAAGTATGGAAAAACCAGAAATGAACTTAACTGGAACAAGTGATATGGCGCCGATCGATGAACAAGTGGAATTACTTGTTCGTAACTTCCCAGAGATTGAAACCGTCGGTATTTTATACAACTCAAGTGAAGTTAACTCCGTAATTCAAGCTGAAATGGCGACAAAAGCTTTAGAAGAAAAAGGTCTTAAAGTCGAAGAACAAACGGTAACATCAACAAACGACATTCATCAAGCAATGAGCGCTTTAGCTCGTAAAGTAGAGGGAATGTTTATGGTAACAGACAACACGATCGATAGCGCCATTCAATTAGTAGGTGAGGTTGCTTTAGAAAACAACTTGCCAATGATCGGAAGTTCTAAAGAAGTCATCGAAAAGGGCGGTTTAGCAACGATTTCAAGTTCATACGAAGACTACGGTCGTCAAACGGCTGAAATGGTGATTCGTATGTTAGACGAAGACTTAGACGTTAAGGAAATGTCAGTGGAATTAGCTAAACACTTTGACGTTATTGTTAATAAAGATTTTGCTGAACAACTAGGTATTGATCCTGAATCAATCAAATAAGTAAGAAAGAGAGAATAAGATGATAGATATTTTAATTTCGAGTGTAACCCAAGGGGCTGTGTGGGCCGTTATGGCGATTGGTGTTTACATTACATTTCGTTTACTAGATATTCCTGACTTAACTGCTGAGGGGACTTTTCCCCTCGGAGCAGCTATTGCCGCTGTGTTAATGTCTCAAGGTGTATCTCCCGTTTTAGCTACTTTAGCAGCAACTGCTGGGGGAGCCTTAGGTGGTTTAGTCGCAGGACTGATTCACACAAAAATGTACATCCCACCTTTATTAACAGGTATTCTAGTTTTAACAGGACTTTACTCTATTAACCTACACGTTATGGAGGGACGTCCGAATATTACTTTACTCAATGTAGATACCATTTACACACCGATTCAAGAAACATTTAATTTAACAAAAAATATGGCTGTTTTAGTCGTCTCGTTCATCGTTTTAGCAATTGTTATTTCGTTATTAGTGCTGTTTTTACATACAGAAATTGGACTTGCTTTACGTTCAACCGGTGATAATACGGAAATGAGTGAAGCGAATGGAATTAATACGAACAGTATGAAGACATTAGGTTACATGATTGGTAATGGTTTAATTGCTTTATCTGGGGCAATGATTGCTCAAAAAGACGGTTATAGCGACATTCAAATGGGAATTGGAACCATTGTTATTGGTTTAGCGTCCGTTATTATCGCTGAAGTTATTTTAAAAGATTTAACTATCGGGCGTCGTTTAACAACGATTATTTTAGGAAGTATCATTTATCGTTTAATTATTGATTTAATTTTAAATCAGCCAATTATTCCAATTCAAACGACGGACTTAAAACTATTCTCAGCGATTTTATTAGCTTTAATTTTGTACTTCCCAGAATTCCAAGCCCGTCGCAATAGTCGCCGTCAACTTGCAAAAGCAAATCAAGGAGGCCAATAAAATGTCTCAAGTACAATTAAATAATGTAAATAAAACGTTTGGTATCGGAACCGTCAATGAAAACCACGTTCTTAAAGATTTAAATTTAACCATTAATAATGGAGACTTTATTACTGTGATTGGTGGAAACGGTGCTGGAAAGTCGACTACATTAAACGCAATTGCCGGAGCTTTCCCAATTGATACAGGTTCTATTACCATTGCTGGAGAAGACGTGACCCGTTGGTCGGCAGCTAAACGTGCCAAGTTAATAGGTCACGTTTTCCAAGATCCGCGAATGGGAACAGCGACCCGATTAACGATCGAAGAAAATATGGCCGTCGCCAATCGTCGCGGACTGTCTAGAGGATTACGTCGCGGGGTAAGCTCAGAGGATCGCGAGTTAATGCAAAAACGTTTAGCGACTTTAGGACTAGGTTTAGAAGATCGTTTAACGATGGAAGTGGGCTTTTTATCTGGTGGGCAACGTCAAGCTTTAACACTATTAATGGCAACATTAAGACGTCCTGAGTTATTGCTTTTAGACGAACATACCGCTGCTTTAGACCCAAAAACAAGTGAGATGGTATTAAATCTGACCGACGATATTGTCCGTGAAGAAAATTTAACGACTTTAATGATTACTCACAATATGGAAGACGCTTTAAAATATGGTAACCGCATCATTATGCTTCACCAAGGACAAGTGATGTTAGATTTAGCGGGCGAGGACAAAAAAGATCTAACCGTTCCGGCTTTACTAGAGCTGTTTAAACAACAAAGTGGTGAAGCGTTAACCTCTGATTCAATCCTACTGAGTTAAGGGAACTTTCCCTTGATAAACAAATAAAGATTCGTTATACTACAACAAGCAATAAGGACTTTTAAAGTGATCCTGTGAGGTCACTAAAGGACTTGTATCCAGTTTGTAGTTGCGACTGCATTCAAAGCCCTTGTTGACTATTCAAAGAGGGCTTTTTGTGTACCCAAAAATAGTACACTTAAGGCTCAAAAGGAGCTTTTTAAATGGAAAATGAATCACGTGTGACACTGTTGTATGATGTGCAAGATAAACCACCCGTCATGGAAGGGCTGCTATTAAGCTTTCAACATGTTTTTGCGATGTTTGGAGCAACAATTTTAGTTCCGTTAATTTTAGGTTTATCCGTTTCCACAGCACTATTAGCTAGTGGCTTAGGAACACTTTGCTACTTAACGATTACTCGCTTTCAAGTCCCGGTTTATTTAGGGTCATCTTTTGCTTATATTACCGCTATGGCTTATACCATTAAGGCAATGGATGGTGACTTAAGTGGGGCTCAAACCGGAATTATGCTCGTCGGCTTTATTTATATTTTGGCCTCCTTACTTATCAGTAAAATTGGAGTGGGTTGGATTGAAACCTTACTCCCGCCAATTGTTATCGGTCCGATGATTATTGTTATTGGCTTAGGATTAGCCGGAACCGCCGTTGAGAATGCAGGGTTTATTCATGAAGGTGATTGGCGCCAAATGGTCGTTGCGTTAATTACATTTATGGTTAGTGTCACGATCCACACCCGCGGAAAAGGATTTATTCAAGTGATTCCCTTTTTAATTGCGATGATTGTTGGTTATATTGCTGCGATCTTTTTTGGTTTAGTTGATTTTACGCCTATTAGAGAAACAGCCTGGCTTAAACTACCGGACTTTAGTTTGCCTTTTGCCCATTCTTATGTGACAGGTAAGCCTTATCATTTTTATTTTGGTCCGGAAGCATTATCTATTATGCCAATTGCTCTCGTAACGATTGCCGAACATATTGGAGATCACATGGTATTAGGAGAGATTACAGGGCATTCATACATTAAGAAACCGGGATTACATCGTACATTGTTAGGAGACGGTGTTGCGACTTTATTATCTGCCTTTATTGGTGGACCTGCTAACACAACTTACGGCGAGAATACCGGCGTGATTGGATTGACTCGAATCGCTAGTGTGTCTGTGATTCGAAACGCGGCTTTCATTGCGATTGCATTAAGTTTCTTTGGTAAATTTACGGCTTTAATCGCGACCATTCCAGCAGCCGTTTTAGGTGGAATGTCTATTTTACTTTACGGAATTATCGCAAGTAACGGGTTAAAAGTCTTAATTCGTGCGCGAGTAGACTTTAATCATTCCCGTAATTTAGTTATTGCCAGCGCTATGTTAGTGTTAGGGCTTGGGAATGCTGTTGTTGAAGTTGGAAGTTTAGTCATTTCTGGAACAGCTTTAGCTGCTTTAGCAGGAATTATTCTTAATTTAATTTTACCTCCCGTTCAAACAGATAATTTAGAAGGATAAGTTAAGAGGCGTTTAGTTAACAAAATGGGAATTATTCGTGGTATTCTAGGAGTAAACAACTAGAAAAGGTGACATGATGAAAGATGTAATCAACAGTTCGAAGGCTCCTGAAGCCCTTGGCCCTTACGTTCACGGACAAGTTCTCAACGGAACCGCTTATTTATCTGGCCAGTTAGGTGTTGACCCCAAAACAGGAGAACTTAAAGAAGGAATTGAAGCGCAGACGAAACAAGCTTTTAAAAATATCGAATACGTACTGGAAAGTTATGGAGCTTGTTTAGACGACATTGTAAAAGTATTGATTATTATTACCGATATCGATAACTTTGGCGCTGTCAACGATGTGTATAAGACCTTATTCCAAGAACCTTATCCAGCACGTTCTATGTTTGCTGCTAAAGATTTACCCAAAGGAGCTATGCTTGAAGTAGAAGTTATAGCGGATGTTTCTAATGTGAAATAGACCGAACAATCGGTCTATTTTTATTTTAAGCAAAAAAGAAGACGTAATAATAAATAAGCGTTAAAATATAAGACATATCTATTATTTTTAAGTATTAATAGAAAGGACGTTATTATGATACGATCAAACTTTTTCACCCATTTTATCCAAATAAGCAATTATGTTTCATTAATTACATTAGGGTTATTTATTGTAGCGTTATTTCTTTTGCGCTTTTTAAAAAGTAAAGGTTGGTCTTTCTCTCGCCGTATTATGACGGCTCTAGGACTAGGACTTATTTTAGGGTTTGGAGTTGATTATTTTGGTCAGTTGAGCGGATCAATTTATACTGAATATGCTCAACCAGAAATTTCTGCTTGGCTTCAACTCGTAGGATATGGCTTTTTAAGACTTCTTCAGCTCTTAGCTGTGCCGGTTGTCTTTTTATCTATTATTGAAGTATTATCAGATAATCAGGCTTCTAACTTAAAGTTGTTAACGAAAAAAGCCTTTGTTGTTTTACTAGGAACGACTGCTATCTCAGCGATCGTTGGGATTTTAACAGTTAACTTATTAAATATTGATGCGAGTGTGCTCGCAGGAACGATTGATCCTAGTCGATTAGAACGCATGCAAGCGGTAAGTGAACAAGGGATTCCTCAATTTATTTTAGAAATGGTTCCTTCTAATATTTTAGGAGTCATGTCTACCAATAGCGGCATTGTTTCTGTTGTTATTATTGCGATGATGTTTGCTGCTTCGATTCGTTTCTTAAAGCAACGTAAACCTGAAGAGATTCAGCCTATTTTAGACTTTTTTACAAGTGCTAAAGTGTTAATTTCTAGTGTATTGACCAATGTGATTAAAGTGATGCCCTATGGTGTAGTTGCTTTAGTGGCTAATACGATTATTACCAATGGTATTTCAGCTATCACTGGCTTTATTGGATTTATCGTTGGCTTATATGTAGCCGTAGCGGTCATGTTAATCGTCTACGTTGTTATTTTACTTGGTTTAGGACTTAATCCTGTTCAATTTTACAAAAAGTCATTAAGTACAATGTTATTTGCCTTTTCTAGTCGTTCGAGCGTGGGAACATTACCTTATACTTTGGAAACGTTAAAAGAAGACTTAGGAGTGTCTGCTTCGACAGCCGACTTTGTTGCGACGATGGGAACAACCATTGGAATGAATGGATGTGCCGGAATTTTCCCTGCGATGTTAGGGACTTTGTTAGCTAAAGCGACTGGAACGCCATTAGATTTTGGTTTTTATGCTTTACTAGTGGTTGTTGTTACGTTAGGTTCGATTGGGATTGTCGGTGTACCAGGAACAGCAACGGTAGCCGCCACAGTGACATTGAACGGAATCGGCTTAGGATCACTCGTTGGTGAAATTGGTGCAGTTTTTGGCATCGATCCATTAGTCGATATGGGACGAACTATGTTAAACGTAACAGGTTCTATGGTTTCAGCCATTGCTGTGGACAAGTGGGAAGGTCATTTTGATCAATCTGCCTATGATGCATCAATGCGTAATCAAACCGATCACTAAAAATAAAGACAGTTATTCATTAAATGAATGGCTGTCTTTTTTAATTTCTCGATTGTCAATTTAAGTTAGAAATTTCTACACTATATTATGAGTGATTGAACTTGGTGACATACTTGTGCTAACCACCTTAAACAACTCCCTTCATCAAGCTCCTGGCTGGTCAAGAGGAAAAGCGCTAGCGACTCTTGAGGAGTCAGGTGCTTGATGAAACCATATTTCTTAAGTGGTTGGCATAATATCCAGATGTTTGATCCAAAAGATGGGCCAAGAAAACCTCCAGGGGAGTGTAGTAGTTAAGAGATTTACGTGGAATGATATTTCGCTTGAAGGTTACTTCCTTAAGAAAGTCTTCATCTAC